>JAAFHB010000376.1 GCA_010906965.1 Mariniphaga sp.
AACGACACCAAAACTTCTCAGCTCAAATATCTGCTGCCGCAATTTATCGACAAAAATTTACTCCAGTAAGACGGAATTGTTGGGGTGGATACGTTGAAACGGACTATGTGTTTTATGATGTTTTGGGTGACGTCGTTTGCGGGGGGTTCGCAATGCCGATGCGCGAAGGAAAAGCACAGGAGATTTATATTGTCTGCTCCGGCGAAATGATGGCGATGTATGCAGCCAATAACATTAGCAAAGGGATTGTCAAATTTGCTGAGGCTGGTGGTGTCCGTTTGGGCGGATTGATCTGTAACAGTCGGAAAGTAGACAATGAACAGAACCTGATAGAAGCCTTCGCAAAAAAACTCGGAACACAGATGATCCATTTTGTACCTCGTGAAAATGTAGTACAAAGGGCTGAAATCAACCGCAAAACGGTGATCGAATACGAACCTATGCATGCACAGGCTGATGAATACCGTATGCTGGCCAAAAAAATCGACCAGAATAAGCACTTCGTTATCCCGACTCCCCTCGAAATCGAAGAACTGGAGAGTTTACTCATTGAATTCGGAATAGCCAATTAATAAATATAAAAGATAGGAGAGCACACTATGTTACTAATCAGAGCAATTGTACGTCCAGAAAAAAGTTCAACAGTGATGAAAGCTTTATTCGAATCGGGTTTCCCGGCTATAACAAGGATGTCAGTATACGGGCGCGGAAAACAACGCGGATTGAAAGTCGGGAATGTTACCTATGATGAACTGCCCAAGGAACTGCTGTTAATCGTTATTAAAGACGACGACAAAGAATTTGTAGTCAACACAATAATGGATGCTGCCCGATCAGAGGGGAAAGGGCAGTTTGGTGATGGTAAAATATTTATCACCCCGGTTCTGGAAACCTACACCGTTTCAAACGGAACAAGGGAAGCCTAATTGCATTGATTGTTTTTTCAAAGGTCAATCTGAAGTTTTAGTCATATAAAACAAAATATTAACAAATGAAAATGATACTATCTATTATACGCATTGCCAAAATGAACGAAACCAAGAAAGCGCTGTCAGATGCAGGATTGCCTTCGTTCACAGCAAAGGGCGTAAGGGGTCGCGGACGAGGACGTGGCCTCGGTCCAAATTATGAGCAAATTCTAAAAAGTTCAGAAACGCAGGAGGCGCTTAAAGACCTGGGGCCTGAACCCCGTTTGAAAGCCAAACGCATGATCACACTGGTAATCACTGACGATAAAAAAGACCTTGCAGTCGAAACGATCATCAGGGTAAACAGGACTAATAACAGCGGTGACGGCAAAATTTTCGTCATCGATACAATTGATGCCATCCGCGTCCGCACCGGTGAACGGGGCGATATAACATTAGATTAAAAGGAGGTCAAAATGAGAAAAGAAAAAGTCGACGTCATTCGCTGGAAAGAGGAGGTATTGAGCAAATATCCTCCCAAAATTGCAAAAAAACGCGATAAACAGATTGTTATACACGACGGACCGCAGAATATGAAGACAATATCTGCCAATATGCGCACAATACCGGGTATTATTACTCAGCGCGGATGTACTTATGCCGGATGTAAAGGGGTGGTTTTAGGACCGTCGCGGGATATCCTGAACCTCGTTCATGGTCCGATAGGCTGCTCTTTTTATGCATGGTTAACACGAAGGAACCAGACCAGGCCCGAAACAGAAACAAGCCCGAACTTCATCACCTATTGTATGTCAACGGATATGCAGGACTCGAATATCGTTTTCGGAGGGGAAATCAAGTTAAAGCAAGCCTTACGGGAAGCTAAAGAAATATTCAATCCCAAAGCAATAGGAATCTTCTCCACTTGTCCGGTCGGGCTGATCGGTGACGATGTTCACGCAGTTGCCCGCGAGATGAAGGAAGAACTCGGAATCAATATCTTCGGATTCAGTTGCGAAGGTTACAAAGGGGTAAGTCAGTCAGCAGGTCACCATATTGCAAACAACGGACTTTTCAAACATGTGGTCGGCAACGATGACAATGGAAAACAAGGCAAGTTTAAAATCAATATGCTGGGCGAATACAATATCGGTGGCGATGCTTTCGAGATCGAACGAATACTCGAAAAATGCGGAATCACCATGGTTGCGAGTTTCAGCGGAAACTCAACCCTCAACCAGTTCGAAACGGCACATACAGCAGATCTTAACGTGGTGATGTGTCACCGTTCTATCAACTACTTGGCAGAGATGATGGAAACCAAATTCGGTATCCCATGGATGAAAGTCAATTTCATCGGTGCGGAATCATCGGCAAAATCGATGCGCAAGATTGCACAGTATTTCGGTGATGCAGATTTGATGGCCAAAGTAGAAGTTGTGATCGCCGAAGAGATGCTCACCGTGAAGAAGGTGATTGATGAGTTGCGTCCTCGCACAGAAGGAAAAACAACAATGCTCTTTGTCGGAGGTTCGCGTGCTCACCACTACCAGGAACTGTTTGTCGAATTAGGTATGACAACTTTGGTTGCCGGTTATGAGTTTGGCCACCGCGATGATTACGAAGGCCGGCGTGTAATTCCTTCAATAGTAGTTGATGCCGACAGCCGGAATATCGAAGAACTTCATGTCGAACAGGATGAAACCCGCTACAACAAACGGTTGAGCGACGAACGAAAAGAAGAACTCATTTCAGAAGGTGTTGATTTTGATTATGAGGGAATGATGGCCGATATGGAAAAAGGGACAGTCATCATCGACGACCTTAGCCATTACGAAATGGAGAAACTGATTGAAGCTTATCATCCTGATGTTTTCTGCGCCGGAATTAAGGAAAAGTATTGCGTTCAGAAAATGGGAATTCCACTCAAACAGCTTCACAGCTACGACTACGGCGGCCCTTATGCAGGATTTGAAGGTGCAGTCAATTTTTACAAGGATATTGACATGATCGCCAATACCTCCATCTGGAAATTGATCAAAGCTCCATGGATTGCAGAAGAGGTTGTGGTTGCAGAATACGCTTTCTAATCCCGATCAATTGTAAATAAAAAGGAGTATAAAAATTAAAAAAATCATCTTATGTTACTACGTCATACCACTGATAGAATCATAGACCGGTCAGCTTTGACAATCAATCCTGCCAAAACCTGTCAGCCGGTTGGTGCCATGTACGCAGCTTTAGGTGTACATGGTTGTCTACCCCATAGTCACGGATCACAAGGGTGCTGCTCCTACCATCGGACTGCACTGACCCGTCATTTCAAAGAACCTGTAATGGCTGCTACAAGTTCTTTTACTGAAGGTTCATCCGTATTCGGAGGTCAGGCCAACCTGTTACAAGCGGTAACCACCATTTTTACCATTTACCACCCTGATATTATTGCGGTGCATACCACCTGCCTTTCCGAAACGATCGGTGATGATGTGAATCAAATCTTACAGAAAACGCGCGACGATAAATTGGTGCCTGCCGGAAAACATGTTGTTCATTGCAGCACACCAAGTTATGTTGGATCTCATGTCACCGGGTATTCCAATATGATTGCCGGGTTTATCAACTATTTTCCACAAAAAACAGGAACAAAATTGAACCAGCTCAATATCATATCAGGCTGGGTAGAACCCTCTGACATGAACGAGATTAAAAATATTGCTGCGGCAATGGGGATAAAAATTGTTCTGCTTCCCGATACGTCAAATGTGCTGGACACTCCCATGACCGGTAAACATGTGATGTTCCCCAAAGGCGGAACAACGATCCCTGAGATGGTGAGCATGGGTGACAGCCGGTCTACGATTGCACTTGGACCATACTGTTCTGAAGATGCTGCTATCAAGCTTGAAAATAAATGTAAGGTGAAATTCATAACATTGGAAGTCCCAATCGGACTGAAAGCTACCGACAAGTTTATCA
>JAAFHB010000377.1 GCA_010906965.1 Mariniphaga sp.
GCGGAGTAATAACAACAACTGGGACAATAGCGGTAAATCCACTTCCTGTCACATCCCCCATTACTGGCTCCACCACCCCTGCATGCGGCGGAATTGGTGTTGTTTATAGTGTAACAGATACAGGTGGATCATATGTCTGGACAGTACCGACCGGTTCAACGGTTACAGCAGGTCAGGGAAGCAGTAGTATTACTGTTAACTTTGGCACAACAAATGGTACAATTAGTGTAGTAGAAACCAATGCAAGCGGATGTACAGGTGCAAGTGTAAATAAACCAATTTCATTAATGGGATGCGGTTTGGCAGCTGACTTTAGCGCTGGAGTTACATCAGTTTGTGACGGATCGACAACAATCTTTACGAACCAGTCAACTGGCACATCAATAGGAACAACCTATACCTGGAACTTTGGAGCAGGAGCAAATCCGGCAACAGCAACCGGTGTAGGTCCACATACGGTTACCTATACAGGCTCCGGCTCAAGTTCAGTGACCTTGACGATCACTGAAGGGGCCTCTAGTACGAAGACCAAAAATAATTACATTACGATTAATCCAAATGCAGCAATTGCAATAACATCAGCTGCGAGTACTAATTCCCAAACAATTTGCCTCAATACGTCCATATCAAATATTACATATTCAATTACCGGTGGTGTAACAGGTGCAAGTGTATCTGGCTTGCCAGCGGGAGTCAGCGGCAATTACGATGCCGGAGTATTCACAATCAGTGGCATCCCAACTATTTCAGGAACATTTAATTATACTGTAACGACAACAGGGACGTGCACTCAGACATCGGCTGCTGGATCAATCACGATTACGCCAATCGGTTCGTGGATCGGAGGGGTAAGTTCCGACTGGAATACTCCTTCAAACTGGGTTTGTAACCAGATACCAACAATTACAACTGACGTATTTATTGCTAATACCGGTATATCTAATTATCCAATACTTTCATCCGGTACTGTAGGCACTGCCCGTGACATAACAATTCAAAGCGGGGCTACATCGCTTACTGTTACCGGGAACAGGCTTCAAATTGCCGGTACCATTACAAATGGAGGAACATTTATCGCAACTGCGGGGACTATTGAAATGAAAGGTTCTGCACCGCAAACAATTGTCGTGGGTACATTTGCAGGCAATACGATTGATAACCTTACAATAAATAATTTGGCAGGAGTCACTTTATCAGGTGCTCTGAATGTCACTGGAATTGTCTTAGCAAAAACTGGTAATCTGAATTCAGGAGGAAATCTGACCCTTGTTTCATCCTCTTTGCAAACGGCACTGATCGACGGAACCGGGACAGGCGATGTTCTTGGCATCGCAAATATGCAGCGATTTCTTCTGACAGCAGGATATAAGTATTTCAGCTCACCGTTTAGCGATGCGACAGTCGCTCAATTCAGCAGCTATTTAAGTACATCGGCAACGATACCAAATTTCTATTCATACGTCGAAAATAACTCAAGAGACTCTTCTGGTGTTGCTCTAAATATTTCTGGCTGGGCCAAGTATATCACAACAACCAATCTTTTAAAACCATTAAATGGATACGCTGCAAATCTTGGAGCCATCTCTACCATAAAAACAGTAGTTCTCCACGGAACTGTTAATAACGGTACCAATACTGTTGCCCTTTATAATCACAATGGTAAATATACTAAGGGATTTAACCTAGTTGGTAACCCATACCCTTCCCCAATCGATTGGAAATCTCCTTCAGGCTGGGCCAAAACAAATATCGACGATGCCATTTATTTCTTTGATGCGAGTGGAGCAGCCGATGAATACTCGGGAATATACTGTTCATGGGTGAATGGCATACCTTCCTCAGAACATCCTCATACGAGTATTATTCCATCAATGCAGGGCTTCTTTGTGCGAGTTTCTGACCCTATCTCCCTAAATCCTCCAAATCCTCCTGATCAAAGCCAGTACAACCTCCCCACAGGTATTCCGGGTTCGCTCAGTATGAACAATAATGTCCGCACCAATGATTTAAATCCTGTATTTAAAGCAGCTACTTTGGATGACCGGACTATCCTCCGTTTTACGGCAAGTTTTGATGAAAAGAGTAGTCTTTCCGACGCCTTTGTAGTCTATTTTGATCCGCTTTCGACACTGAATTTTGACAAAGAGATGGATGCTTTGAAGTTGATGAATACAGATCAATCTGTACCTAATCTATATTCAATAACTCCCGATGTACGCCAACTTTCAATCAATGGTATGCCATTACCGGTGGATACTTTAACCAAAATTCCATTAGGATTCAAACAATTAAAAGAAGGGTGGATCAACTTTAACGCAAAAAACATCAGTCAATTACCATCTGACATGCGTATTTATCTTATTGACGCTCAGGAAGGTGTAAGCCAGGATTTAAAACGAAATCCCAAATATCGCTTTTATTTGAAAAAGGGCGAATACAATTCCCGTTTTTCATTGGTTTTCTCACTTTCAGGCGTTTCAAAACCCATAGCAATTGCTGATCAGCCTGCAGTAATCCTCGAAAAAATGTTTAAAATAATTCGATCAGGAGATCAGTTATATGTAAAAGTAAATCTGCCTTTAAATACAAAAGGAGATCTGATTGTTACAAATATGCAGGGAAAGACATTGCTTCAAAAAGGTGTTTTGGAAATGGAAACTGTGGAGATTAATCAGAATGTAGGCAGCGGCATTTATGTTGTCACCATGATCTCGGGCAAAAGAAAAGAGTCAGAAAAAATTTTAATACGAAAAGATTATGAATAGCCAGATTCAATACACATTGTCAGGAAGGCTGTTAATGCCATTTTTTATATTCATCACAATATTGCTTTTCAATATTTCAACCAGTGCACAGGAACAACCTCCCAGACCGATTACAGTTACAGTAAGCACTGCTCAACACCTAAGCTTTGGAACATTTATACAAAGCGGTGCCTTCGGTACTGTATCGGTGACCGTTAATTCGATCCGATCCGCAACCGGCAGTATCATTCTCCCGGGAATGACTTCGACTATTACTCCGGCGCTGTTTCTTGTAGATGCGGAACCTGGTACATTAATTACTATTGTAAAAGGCACAGACACAATACTAACAGGAAGTAACGGTGGAACTTTAATCCTTAAAATTGACGAATCAAATCCTGCATCGCCTTTTATAATCAGCAAAGCAACCGGGACTACCGATGTTTTTATCGGCGGGACGCTTACTGTTGGTCCGCTTGGAGCTAATCCTCCGGGGTTTTACAACGGAACTTTTGTTATCACATTTGTACAACAATAATTTTATCCGACGAATCATAATATGCTACATTTAGTTGCGCCCCAAATACTCAAATACCCGAAAAGTAAACGCCTTTCGGGTATTTTGATGACCATTGTGCACCTATTTGTGCTTTTAATTGCGATGCCATTTTCAGGCAATGCTCAGAATGAACCTGAATACGACGAGATTTCGGTCTTCTTTAATGTTCAAAAAGTTGGTGGCACCGATCTGACTGCGGTGATCCGCGATGAAACCGTTTATTTGCCTGTCACCGATATTTTTTCCTTTTTGAAAATCAAAAATAACCCATCAGCTCAACTCGATTCCATTACCGGCTTTTTCATCAATCAACAGTCCACATATGTAATTGATAAGCAAAACAAAAAAATTACTTATCAGGATAAGGTCTATAACCTTAAGAGTGATGATATCATTCAGACAGAAACAAATCTCTACCTTCGTTCCCCACTTTTCGGACAAATATTTGGATTGAATTGCACTTTTAGTTTCAGAAGTTTATCAGTCATGCTGGATACCAAACTGGAGTTGCCTATTATCCGTGAGATGCGCCAGGAACAGATGCGGGCAAATATCAACAAACTTAAAGGAGAAGTAAAAA
>JAAFHB010000378.1 GCA_010906965.1 Mariniphaga sp.
TTGGGCTTTGGCATATGGAGCTTCCGTTTTACCGTTTTTGTATTTCAAATCAGGAATTATAGATCCATGGTTTAACCTTTTTATCTTCGCCTCATTATATTATGCTTTTAGGCACTTCAATCAAAGAGAATCGAACCAGAAGGGATTTTTAAATGTGTTTATATCAGCCGGCATTCTTGGTTTGGCAGTTTTGACAAAAGGTCCCGTTGCGATATTGCTCTTTGGTATTACGATCCTCATATTCATTTTGATACAACGAAAAATAAAAACATTAAAATGGATCGATGTACTTATATTTACCTTGGTTTTAATTACTACCGGAGTTTCATATCACATCTACCAAATTTTTTTGGGAAACTGGCAGTTGATTTATGACTTTTTCATTTACCAGTTGCGCCTTATGAAAACAGAAGATGCCGGACATGGCGGTAGTATCTTGTATCATCCGTTGGTATTGTTTATTGGGGTATTTCCTACCTCTATTCTGGCATTAAATGCTTTTTTTAAAAAGGGCACTGTCAATATCGATTATAAAAGACTGATGGTAATATTGTTCCTGGTTGTGCTGGTGATTTTTTCATTGGTCCAGACAAAAATTGTACATTACAGTTCACTATGTTATTTCCCGCTAAGCTACCTCGCAGCAGTTTCAGTTTATGATATCTGTTACAAGGGGGGAAGCCTAAACACCTTGACCAAGGTCCTTCTTTTACTTGTGGGATTTGTTTACGCGATTATCCCTGGTTTATTGCAATTAATAACTACAACAATATCACCCGAGGTATTGAAAAAGTTTATTAACGACGATTTTGCATTAGCTTGCATCAATATATCAGTCAATTGGAGCGGTTTAGAATTCATTCTGGGTTTGGCATTTGGAGTAATCCTGATCGTTTCGGTATTTTATTTGTATGGAATAAAACAAATACTTACCATATATTGTAGCACAGCACTATTTATATTCATGTTTATGTTTGTATTGGTTCCGAAGATTGAGAAGTATTCTCAGGGGGCGGCTATTGAGTTTATTTCAGCCTTTAAAGGCAAACCCGTATGGGTTTCCACTTTGGGTTATTATAGTTATGCCCCTTATTTTTACGCCGACAAACAAAAAAGAGCCACCAAAGAAAATGACGAGACAGAATTCTTATTGCATGGCGACACAGGTTGCGATGTTTATTTCGTCACAAAAACAACCGAATTGCAAACAATTCTCGATGAAAACCCACAACTTGCAGTTGTTGAACATAAGGGAGGATTTGTATTACTTAAACGCATAAAAAACAAATAATTGATGATACTGAACAAAACTGTTGCCATTGTTATGCCAGCCTATAACGCTGAAGAGACACTTGAAATAACACTCAATGAAGTACCCAGGGATATTGTTGATTATGTGATTCTTGTTGATGATTGCAGTAAAGATAGAACCAGTGAACTGGCATCAAATCTCAATATCCAGTATGTGATAAAGCATGATAAAAACAAAGGATATGGAGGAAACCAAAAAACCTGTTATGACAAGGCTCTTGAAATAAAAGCAGATATCGTTGTGATGTTACATCCGGATTACCAATATACGCCTAAGCTTATTCATTCAATGTGCTATCTTATTGCAAATGAAGTTTATCCGGTAGTTTTTGGGAGTAGGATCTTAGGCGTTGGAGCTGTACAAGGAGGAATGCCTATTTACAAATACATTGCGAACAGGTTTCTTACCTTATTTCAAAACCTGGTCTTATGGCGAAAATTATCGGAATATCACACAGGTTACAGGGCATTTAAAACCGATGTTCTGCGAATAATCAATTACAAAAACAACTCGGATGATTTTATTTTTGATAATGAAATAATTGCCCAGATTTTCAGTGCTGGTTACGAAATCGCAGAAATTACCTGTCCCACAAGGTATTTTGAAGAAGCTTCTTCAATCAGCTTTCTTAGAAGTGTAAAATATGGATTTGGAGTTTTAAAAGTCTCGGTTCTTTACCGGCTTCACAAGTGGAATATAATCAAATACAAAATACTATAGGGATAAAATCCTGTTTTAAGGAGATCATTCATTTACAGATAAATCTTAAAATTAAATTTTCCAACTGCGTTGACTAACGAAAAGCATAACAAATTCATCAGTGCCAGACTTAATCATGTCCAGGGCCTTTTGGCAGTATTTGATAAGTTTCTTTTTTCTCAATTTTATATCAAAATCAGATTTTGAAATCGTCCGTTTGAATATTTTTTTTTATTCAAAGCCAGGTTCTATACCCATTGTGACTTTAGGTACGGTAAAATTGAAGGTTGTTCCTTTTCCGGGTTCGCTGGTGGCCCAGATTTTCCCATTATTCAACTCGACAAATTCAATGCATATTTTCAACCCTAATCCTGAACCTTTCTCTTGCAGTAAACCAGGCGATGAAAAGTATTCATTGACGTCGAATATTTTTTCCATATTACGTTCGTCAATTCCTTTTCCTGAATCGCTTACATTGATTAAAAATTTTAGTTCATTTTCAACGCAACCGATTTCGATAATGCCGTTTGAGGGAGTATATTTAATGGCATTTGAAATCAAATTGCGTAAAACACAGGTAAACAAATCGCGGTCAACATAAATCATGGCTTCGCCGAAAATATTCACTTGTAATAGTATCTCTTTGTGTTCAAGAATGGTTTCATACATCCTGATGGTCTCGTTTACAAGCGATAGCAAGGAATGTTTTTCTTTATTCGGAGTTATCCTCTTTAACTTTGTGCGCGACCAGTTCAGCAGGTTATCCATCAAATGATAAGCATTTTTAGCTGATTCGTCAAGTGCAAGAAGTGTTTTCTGGACTTTGTCAGGTTTCATGGTCTGGTATTTTTTTGAAAGCATTTCGACCAGGTTTTGAAACCAATATAATGGATTTCGCAATTCATGGGTGATAATTGAGAAAACGATATCTTTCTCCTGATTGGCTTTCTCAAGTTCAGCATTCAGAATTTCAAGTTCCGTATTTTGTTTGACAATTTTTAAGTTTAGTTTTCCAAGGATACGATTGGCTTTCTGCCGGTTGACAATCCTTAAATATAATAGGACACATAAGAGAAAACACGAACCCAGAGCAATAATAATTAACAAGATAAGATCAGTTTTTCGCTTGATCGTCATTTCTCCTAATTCCAGATCCTTCAGCAAAACCTGGTTATATTTTTCCTTTCTGTGGGTCTCATACGAAATTTGTAGGATGGCTATTTGCCTGTTGTTTTCAACGTTGAGCAATTTTTTTTCAATATCCGAAAGAAGAATGTGGTTTTCTAATGCCTCTTGAACCGCTCCTTTCTTCAGATAGCACTGATAAAGTCCATAATAATCAGCTTGCAATATCTCAGATTGATTTGACTCACCGGTCATTTTAAGGCTTAACTGATATTGACGAATGGCCAGATCCGACTTTTGAAGCTTCCGATAGTAATTTCCCAATTCCATTCCCGATTCCGCCATTCCAATGGTGTAGCCAGACTCCTTTGAGATATTAAATGCGCGTTGCAAAACCTCTTTTTGTTTTTCAGGTTTGTTTTGAATTAAATAAACTTTCCCAAGGTTCGTCAGAGCTTTTACGGTTCCTTTATTGTAACCAGTTTTCTGGCAAAGTTCCAGCGATTGGCTAAAATAAACCAATGCACTATCGGACTGTTTTCTGTCCAAAAATATTTTTCCAATATTGTTGTAGGATTTGGCAATCCCTTCCGGATTATTGATAACATTCCTGTTATTTAGTGCTTTGTGATGAAATTCCAAGGACTTTTCAGGTTGATCGATCAATAAATACAGACCGCCAAGGTGGTTGCAAACTTCGGCATAAATAATTTTATCGTTGAA
>JAAFHB010000379.1 GCA_010906965.1 Mariniphaga sp.
TGTAACATGGTTCTTCAGCAAGGAATTGAGATTCCGGTTTGGGGATGGGCTTCGCCGGGTGAAAAAGTCACTGTTACTTTCGAAAAGAATACGGCAAGTACCCGCACAGGAAAAAATGGGAAATGGCGGGTTAACCTCCCCAAGATGGATTACGGAGGACCTTATAAAATGACCGTCAAAGGAAAGAACTTTCGCACCATCGAGAACATCATGATTGGCGAAGTGTGGGTCTGTTCCGGACAATCGAATATGGAGTTTAAAGTCAAGACGACCAAGAATGCTGAAGCAGAGATCGCAGCTGCCAACTATCCCGATATTCGGTTCTTCACAGTAAAGAGAAGGGTCTCCAAAGAACCACAGGAAAATCTTGATGAAGGGGAATGGTGGTTGTGCTCACCAACTTCAGTTCCCGATTTCTCTGCAGTGGGTTATTTCTTCGGACGTAATCTTTACGAACATTTAAAAGTACCGATCGGCTTGATTCACACATCGTGGGGTGGAACCGTTGCTGAAACATGGACAAGCGCAGAAACCATTTCTCAAGACCCCGATTTAGCAGAAATGCTCGGGAAACTGAAAAATGTCGATATGAATGCAGCCAAAGTCGGTCCAAATGCTTACCCGACTTTGCTTTACAATGGAATGCTTAATCCGATTATCCCTTACGGAATCAGGGGAGCAATCTGGTACCAGGGTGAGTCAAACGCATCGCGTGCGCAACAGTACAAGCGGATCTTCCCGAATATGATCAAAGACTGGCGTACAAAATGGAACCAGGGTAACTTCCCGTTCCTCTTTGTTCAACTGGCTAATTTCAAAAAACCGGTTGCAGAACCTTCCGAGAGTGAGTGGGCGGAATTGCGCGAAGCACAGACGCAAACGCTTCAGGTTGAAAACACAGGAATGGCTAATATAATTGATGCCGGTGATGCTGATAATATCCATCCGACAGACAAACAGGTGGTTGGTTACCGTTTATCATTGGCCGCCCGCAAAGTAGCTTATGGCGAAACACTGGTTTATACGGGACCAACCTACAAGGAGATGAAAATTGACAAAAACAAAATCTTTATCACTTTCGACCAGGTTGGCAAAGGACTTAAGTCGAATGATAAGTATGGTTATATCAATGGCTTTACGGTTGCCACGAAAGACGGTGACTTCAAATGGGCCAAAGCGACTGTCATTAATGAGAATACAGTGATGGTGACGTGCAATGAAGTTGAAAATCCGGTTGCTGTACGGTACGGTTGGGCAGATAATCCCGATGATTTAAACCTCTATAACGTCGAAGGTTTACCAGCAAATCCGTTCAGGACCGACACAAGGCCAGGGAAAACAAAGTAATAAAGATAATATCAACAGATAGGAAGGCGGTCGGTATTGATCGCCTTTTTTTATTTACCTGAAAATCATATATAAGAGCCTTTGAAAACTTAGAGAAAAAAATAATTAGAAAACAGCAGAAAAGGCTAATTATTCCAGCAGAAATGGCCACAATCTTCCGCTCATCATTGCGCTTTCCCATACTTTAAATGGCTTACCTGAAAGCGGAACCCCGTATTCTTCGACAGCCTGTGCGTAACTTACACCTTTGCGGAATAGCCAATACAAATGACTATCAAATAATTGACCTGGTGTAATTTTTTTGTTCATCGTTACTGCCAGATCAAAAAGATCTTTTTTGACCATTGCGTCAGAAATTGGAAGATTTTTATCCTTGTGCAACAACGGTCCGTGATCCTGGAGTTTATTCAGTACCCTATAAAAAAGACGGTAATTCTCGAACTGGATTTTATAAGTATGTGCTTTACCTGTTTGTTTTCGAACGAAATTGAAGCGGACATAGTCGGGTTTTACCATGAATTGTCCTGATTTTAAATCGAGTGCTTCTTCAATCGTTAAACCATAGTTGTAGAGCAGAAATAAAATAACCCGCTGGCGATCAGAATCGCACCTGACCATTAATGCTCGGATATCTTCCGGTGAAAAAAACTCTTCCATAAAAAATAATTTTCCTAAAATTGTTCTTGGATATAATAAAGCAGAGAATAAAGATTCTAAGTACGACCCAGGGGAGTATTTACAACAGATTCAAAAATTATTAAATAATATAAAAGTTCTGTGTTTGAACTTTTCTCTCTATTTTACGCTGCAAATATATTCATTTCTTTAATTCTTCCATGCATAAAACGAATTATTTAATAAAATTTAATCATAATAACAATTAGCTCTTTATCTACAACTTAGTCACTGTACATTAATACAAAGCCGTAACTTTTAACATTCGTTAAGGGACGAAACATATTATCTTGTAGAAAATTTCAGATTAAATCGTTATCCGATTAATATCTTTCGGATATGCTGACGGAAAGGGAAAATAGTATAAGTCATAAAATAGTTTCATTATCAATTCACAACCAACCTTTTCTCCTGAAATAATATAGTGTAAATCCCGAAGATGCCAACATTAGAAGTATGGCAAACGGATAGCCCCATTCCCATTCAAGTTCGGGCAATAACCTGAAATTCATCCCATACATACTTGCAATAAGGGTAGGCGGCATAAAGATAACTGCCACAACCGAGAACATTTTTATAATCTTGTTTTGCTCGATGTCCATTAATCCGAGAAATGTATTCTGCAAGAATTCAAGTCGTTCGAAACTAAACGCGGTATGAGTCAGCAGCGAACCGGTATCTCTGAGCATAAACCGGATGCGGTCATCCTTTTTGGCAGGAAACCGTTCACTTTTTAGAATTGCCGACATCACCCTTTGTTTATCAACAATATTCTCACGAATCAACATGGTGGCCTCCTGTAAAACAGATATTTCAAGAATGCTATTATCATCAAGGTCTTTCTCAATTCGCATTCTTTTGGTCATTTGATTGATTGTTCGGCCAATACCTTCCAAAATATCAGCGATATAGTCAATGCGGACATCGAGCAGAACCAGAAATATATCATATCCGTCGATTTGTTCGAATATTTGTTCCTGCAACCGTTCGAAAATAGCTTGAAAAGTTTTGATGGTTTCGGTATGATTCGAAATCATCACCTTTTCTTTCAACGTGAAAGAGACAGGAACAGTATCATAATGACCATTTTCTAATTTCAGGAAGTTGGAGTTCGCGATGATTGTATCGACCGTTTCGAAATAGCGTGAACTGCTCTCGATCTCTTCGGCTTTTTGCCAACTTAGCAATTTAATGCCAAAATAGTTCTCGATAAGTCCAATTTCCTTATCGGTAGGAATGTCCAGATCGACTGCAATAATCTCACGACCAGAAAATTCATCAATCGAATTATTGACTTCCAGAATTCTGATCCTGTTATTCTCTTTGTATAAAAAACTAATCATCGGAACTGACAATATAATTTAAGTTACCTTTTAAACCGATCAGAAACTATCTGATCAATGAATACAATAAACGGATCTCATCTGACCACAAAGTGTCATCGGGCGTTTCGAGGATGATCGGCATTTGATCGAAATGAGGATCGTTCATCAAAACTTCAAAAATCTCCATCCCCAGGAATCCTTGTCCGATGCTGTTATGGCGGTCGACACGCGTAGCAAGTTCCTTTTTCGAGTCGTTAAGGTGAATCCCACGCAGGTAATGCCATCCAATAACTTCGTGAAATTTGGCAAAAGTCTGATCAAAAACCACCTTTGTCCGAAGATCGTAACCAGCCGTAAAAGTATGGCAGGTGTCGATACAAACGCCAACCCTCGATTTATCTTCCACCTGGCTGATGATCTCAGCCAACTGTTCGAAAGCAAATCCCATGTTGGTTCCCTGTCCGGCAGTATTCTCGATCACGGCTGTAACGC
>JAAFHB010000044.1 GCA_010906965.1 Mariniphaga sp.
TAGGAACCATCCCCATGATGCTGCTTATTTCGTGGATCGGAAATTTATTCAGCGTTGCAGTGCGGAATAAAATGAATAAAATAGTTCCTTACATCGTTGTATTGATTGGCGCCATTTTTATCCTGCGTGGATTAAGTCTTGGTATTCCATACCTTAGTCCTCCTGCTGAGAAGATGACTCCTGCAATTCATATGAATATGTCAAAACCGGAAAAAGCCGCCAATGCCGTTAAACATGCATGTTGTCAGCCAGATTCACTTGCAAGTAAATAATTCGTAATTCGTAATTCAATGTCGTTTAGTTAAGGTCTATGAGAATTAAAAATTTAAACGCAAAGAGCGCTGAGGAGGCGCAAAGAACCGCAGAGGTAGATATTCCCGAATTTCTTTGCGGTTCTCTGCGTAAAACTTTGCGATCTCTACGGTAAAATTTCAAATGATATCACTAACTAAACTGCATTGATTCGTAATTCATAAATCATAATTCCTAATTGATTTTTAATGTCAGAGAATGCCTGTGTACATTGTGGAGCCGATTGCGGTAAAAGCCCGGTCGTTTACATCCGGCAAAAATTTTGCTGCCAGGGTTGTAAGCAGGTATATCAGCTGCTCAACGAAAATAAACTTTACCAGTATTATACGCTTGAGAATACACCCGGAGTCAGAATCGATGACCCTGCACATCAGGGAAAGTATGCTTTCCTCGATAAAGAGGAGGTAAAGCTAAAAATGTACGAATTTTTGGAAGGCAACCTGGCCCGGATCACCTTTTACATTCCATCCATCCATTGCGCATCGTGTATCTGGCTGCTCGAACACCTGACCCGTTTGCACAAAGGAATAAAACAATCATCGGTTAATTTCATCAAAAAAGAGGTGACTGTCAGCTTTGGCATCACAGAGATTACGCTGCGCCAACTGGTCGAATTACTGGTTTCAATTCACTATATCCCCGATATCTCGCTGAAAACGCTGGAGAAAAAAGACATCCATTCCATCGACCGGACCTTAATGTATAAGATAGGCGTTGCCGGATTTGTGTTCGGAAACGTAATGCTGTATAGTCTGCCGGAGTATTTCAACGGCAAACCGCTGGGCGATTCGCTCGGGACTTTCCTCTATTACATCAGTTTTATCCTGACTGTTCCACTCGTTTTTTACAGCGGCAGCGATTATATCATTTCGGCATGGAAGAACTTAAGGAAGGGGATCGTCAACATCGACCTGCCAATTGCACTGGGTATCCTCGCGTTGTTTTTCGTGACCAGTTTTGAAGTGCTTACCAACAGTGGTCCGGGATATTCCGATACCCTTTCAGGATTTCTATTTTTCCTGCTGATTGGCAAGTGGTATCAAAGCAAGACCTATCAGTCACTTTCATTCGACCGCGACTATAAATCGTATTTCCCCGTCGCCGTCACAAAGATTGAAAATGATATTCATCTGAGCACATTATTGGAGGAGGTCAAAGTTGGTGATATTCTTCTTATCAGGAGTAAAGAACTCATACCTGCCGATGGAATATTAGTGGATGGCAACGCGTTGATTGATTACAGCTTTGTGACGGGTGAATCGGTTCCCATTAAAAAGGAATTCGGTGATTTTGTTTATGCAGGAGGTATTCAGATAAGCGGCGCAATCACAATAAAGATAGAACGCGAAGTCAAACAAAGCCACCTCACCCAACTCTGGAACCAGAAGGAACCTAAACAGGATAACCGCAGGTCGCTTACAAGCCTGATCGATTCCATCAGTATCTACTTTACTGTAACCATCATCCTAATTGCACTTTCTGGATTTTTTGGATGGCTAATTCTGGGGGATTTTCACACCGCAATTTTGGTCCTCACATCGGTACTTATCGTGGCGTGCCCATGCGCCCTGGCGATGTCGCTTCCGTTCACATTGGGTACCGCGATGCGCATTCTGGGAACCAAGGGGATGTATCTTAAGAACACAAGGGTGATTGAAAAACTCGCTAAAATTGATACGATCGTTTTCGACAAAACCGGTACACTTACAAAACCCGACGAAAATAATATCAGGTTTACAGGCAGCGCTTTGACCGATTGGGAAATTCAAGCTGTCAAGTCGCTTGTGCATCAGTCTACACATCCGCTTAGTCAGGTCATCAACCGGTATTTTGCGGCAATTCAGCCACTGGTAACCACCGGATTTGTTGAGATGTCGGGTAAAGGAACTTTTGCCACAGTGGATGGAATACCGATTAAACTGGGTTCACAGGCTTTTGTTTGCGGAGAAACGGATGAAATAAAGGTAAAAGATTCAGGTATTTATATTTCAATCAACCAAATTATCAGGGGGCATTATAAGATCAGTAATCAATACCGTCCCGGATTCGATAAGGTCATTCATCAACTTGGAAAGCAATTCGATTTGTACCTGTTGTCGGGCGATAATGACGCCGAAAAGGAGCATCTACTGCCCTATTTCGGTGAAGGAAAGATCTTCTTCAATCAGCAGCCGCAAAACAAGATGGCGTTTATTGCCCGGCTCCGTAATGAAGGTAAAAATGTGATGATGACGGGCGACGGACTCAACGATGCCGGCGCATTTATGCAAAGCGATGTGGCCCTTTCGATTGCCGACGATATTTACCATTTCTCTCCGGCAGGCGATGCGATTATCGAAGCGGCACAATTTCAACGGCTGACGGCTTATATAAGCTTTGCACGTAAATCGCTTGTGATTGTGAGAATGAGTTTTGGTATTTCATTTTTATACAACCTGATCGGTTTATCGATTGCCCTTACAGGAAACCTATCGCCAGTAGTGGCTGCCATTCTGATGCCTATCAGTTCAATTACTGTAGTAGCTTTTGCGACTTTTGCCACTAAATTATTGGCGAAGCGGGTGCTTTAATGCTGGTCATTTTGAACTTATTTTAAGCAGACGAACATACGAATTTCAGTGAAAGTTTTATAAAAGCTGCGGGAATTACAATTTGCAAATTTTAATCCCTAAGATTCAAAAAAAGCTGCCGGGTTTATGCAAAAAAAGCTGCGAATAAATCCGCAGCCTTCTCGCTATATATAAAACAAAAATTAAAGTGTCAAAGGAAGACCGCGGTAGAAGTCCAGGATCTTTGTACGGAAGATAAATTCATACTTTGCCTGAAGAAGATCAGATTCCGATTTCGCCAGTTTTGTTTTTGCAGTATTATACTCAACCGCATTCACAAGTCCAACTCCAAATTTTTCTTCCGAATAACGGAAAGCTTCCTTCATCGATGAAACCGCTTTCTGATTCGAATTATACCGGTTCAGCGCTGCAATGGCAGAAGTCTGGGCGGTCTCGATATCGGACCGGAGCAATTTCTTTGTGTTTTCAAGTTCCAATTCAATATTTAAAACCTGAAGACGTGCGTTGTCTATCTGCAATCTATTCGCAAACCTCGTGAAAATTGGAATATTCATCTGTGCTCCAATGCCTTTACGTTGGTTGTTGTTCAATTGTTCTCCAAAAGATATAGAATTCTGGTTGCTATATAAAGTATTAATATTTGCATACATACTAATTGTAGGATAAAGTGCTCCCTGCGCAATTTTAAGCTGATACTGAGAACTCTGATACCGTAAGTCGGCCCCTTTTATTTCAGGACGGGTAAGCAGCGCCGATTTATAAACTTCACTGGCAGAAACGATGGAGGCCTCTGCAGTAATTTCGGGAAGTGCAGGAACTTCAACATCAAAAGCATCGTTTGAAGGCAGTTCAAGCAACTGAGTCAGCCTGAGCCTTGCTATTTTTAACTGGTTTTGAGCATTAACAAGGTTCAATTCCTCTCCTGCTGCCTGTGCTTCAATCTCTAGCAGGCTTCCCCTGGCAAGACTACCCGCGTTGACCTTTTCAGTAATTTGCCTGATCTGAAGATTGGTCACTGTAAGCTGGTCTTCCGAAACTTTCACGAGGTCTTTGGCAAAAAGAATCTCCAAAAAAGTTGATGCAATATTGACCGAAATATCACTTTTGGCCTTCGAAAGATCTTCAATGCTTGCCTGAAGATCCAATTCCAGTTTCGAAATATTATTTGTAATCTGAAACCCCTGGAATAAAGGAAGTGATGTGCTTAAGCCAAGATTGGTTTGTGAAGATTTAATATCCTTATAAGTATTTTCAGGGTAAGTCAGCGTGCGTCCGAAGCTGAAATTTTGTGAGACCTGTCCGTTAAGATCAGGCAACCTCGAAAACTTCGACACTTTTAACTGATTCTGCTGGTATTGCGTATTGATGACCCCCTGTTTTATCTTAATGTTATTATCGAGCGCATAGTTGATGCACTTCTCGAGGCTCCATACTTCCTGCGCCTGAAGGGCGGCAAACAGCGACACAAAGAGCAGGTAGGTAATCGTAAAAATAGTCCGTATCATAGGTGAAATTTTTAAGTGACAGCGATTTCGCTAAATTATTAAAGGTTTTGCTGTTTTTTTATTGTTTTATGATTTTTTTTCGCCCTCTTTTTTCTTAGGGTCAACCAGTAATCCTTTTAAACGATCTTCTTTCGTAATTCCTGAGACAATCTCAATATTAATCCCGTCAGAAATACCTGTTTTAACAAATTTCTTTTCGAATTTTTGTGGAAGTGATTCTACTTCAACAAATGCAGAGTCTTTTTCGAATTTGAGTAATCCTTCAGGAATTGCAAGCACACTATCACGTTTATCGAGAACAATGTTTGCATTCGCACTATAACCTGAGCGGATAAACTGCCCTTCCTTCAACTTCACATCAGCTTTAATATCAAATTGAATGGCACCATTTTCAACCAGACCCTTTGGAGCAATGTATTTCAGGACTGCATTGAATTTTTCCGTCTCAATTGCGCCGATTGTAAGTTCGATGTTCATCCCTTCCTTGATCTTTCCGACTTCGGTTTCATCCACCTTTCCCTGGAAAATCATATCGTTCATATCAGCGATGATGGCGATCGTGGTTCCTGCGTTAAAAGTATTGGCCTGAATAACAGAGAATCCTTCTTTGACAGGTACATCAAGCACCATTCCTTCGATTGTCGAGCGGATTAACGTATTTGTTGTTGTTGCAGAACTTTTCGTGACCCCTTTCCGGATCAGCTCAAGGTTGTTTTCTGCAGATTCAGACTCTTCTTTGGACGAATTAAAAGTTAACCTGGCTTTCTGCATCTCCTCTTTCGAAATCACCTGTTTTGCAAAAAGTGCCGTTTGCCTGTCGAAATCGATGCGTGCATCATCAAGGTTCAATTTCGCACGATTCACACGCGACTCGGCATTGTTAAGGTTGACCATATCAGGAATAATCTTAACCCTGGCAATGACATCGCCCTGCTTGATCTTTTGTCCGGCAAGGATAAAGATCTCTTCCACGATTCCCGATACCTGGGGCTTAATCTCAATCTCCTTACGGGGAATAACCGAACCGGTTGCTACTGTTTTCTTCACAATGTTTGTAACCGTAGCCTTTTGAATCTCAAATACATCTGGTTTTGCCTGCGATTTCTTGTATAGGAATACAAATGTTCCAACGAACACAACCGCAAGTAACGTAAGCCCGAAAATTTTAAAAATCTTTTTCATGATACTTCCACTCTTCTTTTCCATGACTATTCTATTATTCTGTTAATTTATTAATTTCTGATTATTTATTCTTCTCTTAATGCATCAATGGGTTTTATCTGGATGGCTCTCGATGCCGGAATCATACCGGCAAAGAGCCCTGCAATAATCAATACAACAAGTGCTGAAAATGCCACTGTAAGACTTACCTCGGGATTGGTGAAAAAGACCTCATCACCTGGTTTAGTAACCTGGGCTTGCAAAGCCCTGCTGACCAGTTCAAGCAATCCGACCCCGAGCGATAATCCAAGATAACCGGCGACCGTGGTTAAAACAACGCTCTCAAGCATGATCTGTTTGATGATTACTGCCGGCGAAGCACCTAAAGCCCGCTGTACCCCGATCTCCTTGGTCCGCTCTTTGATAATTACAAGCATGATATTGCTAACCCCAATTACACCTGCGAGTAGTGTCCCAACGCCAACAATCCAGGTTAAGATTTGAATACCAAGAAAAAGACCGCTCATCTGCTTAAACTCTTTTTCAATATTTACACTGCTTAACGCCTGAAGATCAGTCGGAGCAATCGAGTGTTTCTTTTTAATAAACTCTTTTACTTTCTCCTCCACAACACTTACCGGGATACCCGTTTTTGCGGTTATAGCAAGGAAGTGCACCTGGTTTCCCATATTGTAAGTCTGCAACATCGTTGTAAAAGGAATCGATACGGACTCTTCTGTTCTGCCATTGATGTTGATCGTTGTTTCGGGTTTAATCAATCCCACTACCTGGTAGTATACACCGGATATCTTAAGATACTGACCTATCGGGTTATCTTTTGGATCGAACATCGATTCGAACACTTTTTCGCCGATTACACATACTTTTCTTTTATCGCGCATATCCATTTCATTGATCCAGCGCCCTTTTAAAACGGTACAAGGGTCAATTTTAACATAGTCAGGATAATCACCTTTAATATTGAATGCGCCTGTTTTCTTTCCCCTGATTACATTTGGACCAATATTGTTCCGTCCTGCAAAGTTTTTCGGGGTAATAACTTCCATTTCAGGCACATTATTTTTTAAGTACTGAATGTCTTCTGCCTCCATATTCCAGTTGCGCCCACGTTTAAACCCTTTATATGGTTCACTGGTGCGGTCGGTCCAGAGAAAAGCTGAATTTGTGGCAAATCGTGCAATACCTTTCGAAACACCATTTTCAAGTCCTTTTCCGGCTCCTGCCATCACAATGAGCATGAAAATACCCCAAAATACCCCAAAAGCGGTGAGCATACTCCTGACTTTATTCTTTGCCAGGGCACTCCAAATCTCATTCCACCTATCGATATCAAACATTGCTTTTATGTTTTTAAATTTTAAACAACGGATTAAATTTCATTGCAATCCGAAAATTCAATATGTATTATTCCTATCGGATAAAAAAATAAATCATTTTCCCATTTTCATCCGTCAGTTGACGGACCGAATCGTCAAATTGTCTCATAGCCGAATTCCTTCATTCCCCATGCTACTCGTCGCGTAACGCTTCGATTGGTTTTACATTGGCAGCTTTGCGGGCTGGCAGATAACCGGCAAGTGCACCCGAAATAACCAGTATCAGCGTTGATGCCAAGGCAGTTCCAAAGTCGACTGTTGGATTACGGAAGAACATACCATCGCCTCCGCCGGAAGCAAACATCTGTTCCAGGAAATAATTAATTCCTTCCATAATTCCGACACCTATTACCAGTCCGGTATAACCTGCAACAGTTGTAATGAGTATTGATTCAAGTAAAACCAAACCAATCACCGATGAAGGAGTTGCCCCAAGTGCCTTGCGAATACCAATTTCGCGTGTCCGTTCTTTGACAAGAATCAGCATGATATTGCTCACACCTACGATTCCGGCGATAAGCGTTCCGATCCCAATAATCCAGACAAATATTTTTATGGCCTCAAATATTTTCATTGTGCGGAGATATCGGTCCAGCATATTGAATGATCCCATAGCCCTTGTATCCTTCGGGTCGAAATTGTGACGAAGCGCCATATCCTGTCGTACTCTCTCCGTGATTGCTTCAGCCTCTTCAACAGTTTTCACCATTTTTGTCGTTACAGCAAATGTATGTACCCTGTCTGCCCCGTTAAAAATGCGTTGTGCAGTGGAAACCGGAATGTATGCTGTCCGCTCATTCTGTCTCTTTTTATCAAATGATACACCCACCACTTTAAAAGGAACATTATTTAATTTCACATACTTACCCATCGGGTCCTCATCCTTAAACAATGCTTTCCGGATATTTTCCCCGATTACGATCACTTTCCGAAAATCGGTCATATCCAAATCATTGATAAAACGACCCGAAACGATCACCACCTTCTCCATATCCAATAATGCAGGATGACATGATGAAGTTTCAAATGAACCATATTCGTTTTTATAGGTGTACATGATGTTTCCCGGCAAATAGAAACGCGACGAAACCTGCTCAAGATCCTTACTTTTTTCATTTAAGAATGTGTAATCATCATTTTTGAATTTGATCGGGCGGCCCTCCTTTAGTCCGTGGTAAGGCATTGACGTTTCGCCCGTCCACATCCACATAATATTTACAGAGTTGTCAGTAAACTGCTCTTTAACACCGTTTTGAAGGCCATTTCCTGATCCCAGAAGGATCATCAGCATAAATATACCCCAGGCTACTGAAAACCCGGTAAGGAAAGTGCGTAGTTTATTCTTTTTAATGGTAGAGAAAATCTCCTGCCAGACATCAACATCAAACATGGTAACTGGTTTTATTCGGTTCGTACGTGGTCTTTGAATAACTGCAAGTCGCCATTCGTTATTATTTCTTCAATCACACCGTCTTTCAGCCGGATGATTTTTTTGGTCATTGCAGCGATATCATGCTCGTGGGTAACTAAAATTACAGTTATTCCCTGGTCATTAATCTCCTTTAGTATATCCATCACCTCAAACGAAGTAGTAGAATCAAGTGCTCCTGTAGGTTCATCGGCAAGAATGATTTTAGGCTTAGAAATCAGTGCACGTGCGATGGCTACGCGCTGTTTTTGTCCGCCCGACATTTCATTCGGAAGATGATGGGCCCAATCCTTTATGCCCAGCCGGTCGAGGTATTCGAGTGCAATAAGGTTGCGTTTTTTTCGGCTGACCTTTTGATAATAAAGCGGCAGCGCCACATTTTCCATTGCATTCTTAAACGATATCAGGTTAAATGACTGAAAAACAAATCCGATCATCTCATTGCGTGTAAGGGCTGCTTTGGTTTCGTTCAAACCCTGCATCAGTCTGCCGGCCAGGTAATAACTTCCCTCATCATAGTCGTCGAGAATTCCCAGAATATTCAGCAAAGTCGACTTTCCTGAACCCGAAGATCCCATAATGGACACAAACTCGCCGGATGCAATTTCCAGATCCAATCCTTTTAAAACATGAAGGCTGTTATTGCCCATCACATACGACTTATGCAGATTCCTAATCTGTATCATTTTAATAGGTTTTATCGATTACTGCCCGTTACCGGACATTTTAAATTTATAAGACGTCAAGTTTCTCAAATCGTTACAGTGAAAATCAGATTTTTTTAATTTGATCTACAATTGGCTTCCCCTTGTTTTACAAGAGTCATGCCACCAAATATATCTATTTGATTTATATACCTTAAACTCCTTTTTAGGTGGAAACGCACTGTTCAAAAATGTACAGTTTATAACATTTATGTGTTCGTTACCGGACATATTTTTATCAACTAACCCTTCGAGGGTCTGCGACCACTCGAAGGGTTAGTTACTACCAGAAGGATTTATGAATTCAATTTTTCAATGGATTCCAGCCTTGTGCCTGCAATGGGATTTCTTGTCCGACTCCTGCCGTAATCAGGTTAACCCCTTCACTTTTGTCGGTGATATGACCAATAACTGAAATGTCAGGATGATTCCTGATTTTATCATGATCAGTTACAGGTAGTGTAAATAGAAGTTCGTAGTCTTCACCTCCATTCAAAGCAGCGACTAACGGATTGATATTTAGCTCAGCAGCCATTTTTTTTGTTTGGTTATCAAACAGAAGCCTGTCTTCATAAAGCCGGCAGCCAACCTCGCTTTGCGTACACAGATGGAGTATTTCGGATGAAAGTCCGTCCGAAATATCAATCATCGAAGTAGGCTTAATACCTAATTCCTTAAATAACAATGGAATGTCTTTCCTTGCTTCCGGCTTTAATTGTCTTTCAAGAATATAATCGTAACCTGCAAATTGTGGAGCCATTTTCGGATTCACCTTAAAAACTTCATTCTCGCGTTCAAGCAACTGTAATCCCATGTAAGCGCCTCCAAGATCACCCGTAACACACAATAAATCTGTATTTTTAGCACCATTCCGATAAACAAGATCTTCCTCGTCAGCTTCACCGATGGCAGTAACGGAAATCGTGAGTCCTGTAAGCGATGAAGTTGTATCGCCTCCAACAAGGTCTACTCCATATCTTTCGCAAGCCAGGTAAATTCCTGAATAAAGTTCATCGAGCGCTTCAACCGACATTTTTGCCGAAACAGCAATAGAAAC
Organism: Mariniphaga sp.; assembly: GCA_010906965.1. GTDB lineage: Bacteria > Bacteroidota > Bacteroidia > Bacteroidales > Prolixibacteraceae > JAAFHB01. The sequence goes on from JAAFHB010000044.1 coordinate 10,136, forward strand.
TGTTATTTGTTTTGGCGTTGCGTTCATCGCGTAAACGTCACTCAGATTCACTGTTACAGCTTTATAACCCAAATGCCTTAAAGGAACATACATCAGGTTAAAATGAATCCCTTCGGTGAGAAGATCAGTCGTTACAACGATTTTTTTATTTTTAAAGTCTAAAACAGCACAATCGTCCCCCACGCCTTTTAGCGTACTATCGTTTTTCAATACAATATTTTCAGTAAGCCGACGGATTAATCCGAACTCACCAAGCTCAGAAAGTGCTGTTTTTGCGTTTGTTGCGTTTGTCATATTTAATAAATCGTAATTCAGAATTTTGCAATCCCAAAAGTAGTGTTCATTTTGTATCTTTGCAATTTATAACCAGTCTATTTAAACACAAAATAGGAATTTAAGGTGTTTGATTGTTAGAGGACTATATTATTGAAATTAGAAACGATCATGGAAGACCAAAATAAATTGTTACATGAAGTCACCCAGCGCGACTATCGATTTGGTTTTGTAACAGATATAGAAACAGATACGATTGTCAAAGGGCTGAATGAAGAGGTAATCAGAATTATTTCTGCGAAAAAGGATGAGCCTGAATTTATGCTCGAATTCCGCCTCAAGGCTTACAGGCGATGGCTGACGATGAAGATGCCCGAATGGGCTCAACTGAAAATACCCGAGATTGACTACCAGGAAATCATTTTTTATGCCGCACCAAGTCAACAGGCAAAATATGAGAGTCTGAATGAAGTTGATCCTGAATTGCTCCGCACTTTCGAAAAGCTGGGTATTCCGCTCGAAGAACAAAAAATGCTTTCGGGCGTAGCCGTTGATGCTGTAATCGACAGTGTATCTGTCAAAACGACTTTTAAAGAGACGTTGGCTGAACGCGGGATTATCTTCTGCTCATTCAGCGAGGCGGTTAAGCACCATCCCGATTTGATTCAGAAATACCTGGGAATGGCAGTACCTTATAATGATAACTACTTTGCGGCACTCAATTCAGCGGTTTTCTCCGATGGATCGTTTGTTTACATCCCAAAAGGAACCCGATGCCCAATGGAACTTTCAACCTATTTCCGGATTAATGCTAAAAATACCGGTCAGTTCGAACGCACATTGATTATCGCCGACGACGACAGCTATGTATCTTATCTTGAAGGATGCACAGCGCCAATGCGCGATGAAAACCAGCTACATGCCGCGGTGGTTGAGATTATTGCCCTCGACCGTGCTGAGGTGAAATATTCAACCGTTCAAAACTGGTATCCCGGCGACAAGAATGGCAAAGGGGGAATTTTCAACTTTGTAACCAAACGCGGTATTTGCAAAGGAATTTCTTCAAAAATAAACTGGAACCAGGTCGAAACAGGTTCTGCAATTACCTGGAAATATCCAAGTTGTGTCCTAATGGGTGATAATTCGGTGGCTGAGTTTAACTCTGTAGCACTTACTAATAATTTCCAGCAAGCTGATACCGGTACCAAAATGATCCATATCGGGAAGAATACAAAAAGTACGATTGTTTCGAAGGGGATTTCAGCGGGCCATAGTTCGAACTCTTATCGTGGTTTGGTGCGGGTTTTACCAAAAGCCGAGAATGCACGCAACTATTCACAATGCGATTCGCTTTTATTGGGTGATACCTGTGGTGCCCATACATTCCCATATATTGAAGTTGCCAACAGCAGTTCGGTGGTTGAACACGAAGCCACTACCTCAAAAATTGGTGAAGATCAGATCTTTTACTGCAATCAACGCGGTATTTCAACCGAAGATGCGATTGGTATGATCGTCAATGGCTATGCCCGCGAAGTGATCAACAAACTCCCGATGGAGTTTGCGGTCGAAGCTCAAAAATTATTACAGATCAGCCTCGAAGGAAGCGTTGGGTAATTTGCAATAAAAATTTTAACAATGAAAATTAAACAAGTATAGAATATGCTCGTAATTAAAGATTTATACGCCAGAGTTGAAGGTAAAGACATACTCAAAGGAATAAACCTCACGGTTAAAGCAGGTGAGGTTCATGTAATAATGGGGCCAAACGGGTCTGGAAAGAGCACGCTTGCCAATGTTTTGGCAGGTAATACCAATTTTGAAGTAACGCACGGTACCGCCTCATTTAATGGAAAAGATTTACTCGAAATGTCAGCTGACGTAAGGGCAAAAGAGGGTTTGTTCCTCGGTTTTCAATATCCGGTCGAAATACCTGGTGTAAGCATGGTTAATTTTCTGAAGACCGCTGTGAACGAACATCGCAAATACCGCGATCAACCGCCATTATCAGCCGGCGATTTCCTTAAATTAATGCGTGAGAAAAAAGCGATGGTTCAGATTGATTCACAGTTAACCAATCGTTCCGTAAACGAAGGATTCTCGGGTGGCGAGAAAAAGAAGAATGAAATCTTCCAGATGGCCATGCTCGAACCCACCTTAGCAATTCTCGACGAAACAGACAGTGGCCTCGATATAGATGCGCTCCGGATTGTTTCGAACGGTGTTAATTTGCTGAAAACGCCAAATAATGCAACCATACTGGTTACCCATTACCAGCGATTGCTCGACTACATTATTCCTGATTTTGTACACGTTCTCTATGACGGCAAGATCGTTAAATCTGCTGGCAAAGAACTGGCTTTGGAGCTCGAAGAAAAAGGTTACGACTGGATTAAAAAAGAGCAGGGGGAATAGCTATGGCAGAAGTACTTGATAAAACAACAGCTGTCCGGCGGATTCGGGATATCTACGAAGAGAATCTTTCGAAAATCTCCGGTGGATTGCCCGATTGGTTCAACATTTCCCGTCGTCCGGCACTTGAAGCCTTTCAACGAATGGGAATCCCTGGTTTCAAGACCGAAAATTATAAATACACCGATCTCACACGTCTTTTTGAAAACGAAAATTTTAGGAGAGCATTCAAAACCGATAAGTTTGATGTTGATTTAAAGGATGTTTTTAGCTGCGATGTGCCTGAATTTGATACTCACCTGATTCTGGTTGTCAACGGTTGGTATGACGATTCGAACAACCCAGGCGCCTCATATCCGGAAGGAGTCATTGTTAAAAGCTTTCAAAGGGCTGTGGTTGAAAACCGCGACCTGGTTGAAAAATACTACGGAAAGTTGGCAAAAGCAGATACGGATCCATTAATTGCGCTGAACACTGCTTTTGCGCAGGATGGATTGTTTATCTACATACCAGACAATACGCATATTTCCAAACCTTTGCAGCTAATCAATATTCTTAGGAGCGAGGACGATCTCTATGTAACGCAACGTAATCTAATTATTGCAGGCAAAAATAGTCAGGCGAAGATCATGTTTTGTGACCATACATTGTTGCCTCAGAATTTCATCATCAACAACGTCACCGAATTCGAAATTGGTGAAGATGCGATAATTGACATTTATAGCATTCAAAATCAACACAATAAAACTGCAAATCTCACAGGGCTTTATATCCGGCAACAGCGCGATTCACATTTAGTGACCAACGCGGTTTCACTTCATGGCGGGATTATCCGTAACAACCTTAACGTGTTGCTCGACGGCGAACATGCAGAGGCAAAAATAGGTGGGCTGGCATTATCTGATAAAAATCAACATGTTGATAATTACACATTTATTGAACATGCTAAACCCAATTGTCAGAGCAATCAACTTTATAAAAACATTCTTGACGACAGCTCCACCGGTGGATTCACAGGACGAATACATGTTGCACCCCATGCGGTAAAGACACTGGCTTACCAGCGGAATAATAATGTTTTGCTTACGAATGCGGCTAAAATGAATACCAAACCGCAACTGGTAATCGACAACGATGATGTAAAATGTTCGCACGGAGCAACCGTGGGTCGCATTAATGAAGAAGCGCTCTTTTATCTTCAGTCAAGAGGAATCAATGAAAAAGAGGCCCGGCTGATGCTGATGTTTGCCTTTGCACATGAGGTCCTCGAAGAAATTAAAGTGGATAAGTTACGTGACGTGATCGACAAACTGGTGAATAAACGTTTAAGGGGTGAAGTATCGAAATGCCACTCATGTGCATTAGACTGCATTCGCTGATTTAACCTTAAAACATTAGATATCTTATACAAATAATATGATTCCCGATATTTCTAAAATACGTAAAGATTTTCCGATTCTCGATCAGAATGTCAACGGGAAGCCTTTAATTTATTTCGATAATGCCGCGACAAGTCAGCGACCCATTCAGGTAATCGAACGAATGAATGAATTTTCGCTTCGGACGAATGCGAACATACATCGTGCTACCCATTATTTGGCAAACAAAACAACTGAGGCATTCGAAGCCAGCAGGGAAATTGTTCGTCAATATATTAACGCAGCAGAAGCAGCAGAGGTCATATTTACACAAGGGACAACAGAATCGATCAATCTTGTTGCGTTTTCGTTCGGGGAGGCTTTTGTCTCTTCCGGTGATGAGGTAATTGTCACCGAAATGGAGCATCATGCCAATATCGTTCCGTGGCAAATGATGTGTGAACGACGTGGCGCCATCCTCAAAGTACTTCCGTTTAATGACAATGGAGAATTGCAAATTGAACTGTTAGACAGCTTGATAACCAATAAAACCAGGATTCTGGCTGTCGCGCATGTCTCAAATACTTTAGGAACAATTAATCCAATCAGGGAGATCATCCTCCAAGCACACCTGAAAAATGTGCCGGTCTTAATAGACGGAGCTCAGGGCGCACCTCATTTCAAAATTGACGTACAGGATCTTGGTTGTGATTTTTATGCCTTTTCGGGACACAAACTTTATGGCCCGACAGGTATCGGAGCTCTTTATGGCAAACGGAAATGGCTCGACCAGATGCCACCTTTTATGGGTGGAGGCGAAATGATTGACCGTGTGACCTTTGAAAAGACAACTTACAATCAGCCTCCTTACAAGTTTGAAGCCGGAACCCCGAATTACGTGGGAGCAATTGGATTTGCAGCAGCAATCAAATATATTCAGAGCCACGATGTACAAGCGATAGTCGCTTATGAGCATGATCTGCTTACAGTTGCAACTGAAAAACTAAAACAGATCGACGGATTGAAAATTTATGGTGAAGCCTCCATGAAAGCCGGGGTGATCTGTTTTAATATAGAAGGTGTTCATCCGTTTGACCTGGGAACACTGCTCGATCAGTTGGGAATAGCTGTCAGAACAGGACGGTTGTGCGCCGATCCGGTGATGGATCATTACGGTGTCGAAAATATGGTGCGCACATCATTTGCATTTTACAATACATTCGACGAGATTAATGCTTTTTACAAGGCGTTGATCAGGTTGAAAGCGATGTTTTAACAGTGAACAATGAACAGTGAATAATTAGTTGAAATGACAATAGACGAAATACAGCAGGAGATTGTTGGAGAGTTTTCAGGATTTGAGGATTGGATGGATAAATACGCCTACCTTATTGAAATAGGAAATGAAATGACTCCGATTGATGCGAAATACAAGATTGAAAACAATCTGATTCGCGGATGTCAGGCAAGGGTTTGGTTGAACCAAGAATTTAAAGACGGTAAGATTAAATTCGAAGCTGAAAGCGATGCATTGATTGTTAAAGGTTTAGTAGCATTATTGCTCCGAATTTATTCCGATCGTACACCTAAAGAGATCCTCGAATCGGAACCAAGGTTTATCGACGAGATCGGCTTAAGGCAACATCTCTCGCCTACCCGTTCGAATGGTCTCCTTGCCATGGTTAAACAAATGAAATTGTATGCGTTGGCATACGAGAAAATTTCAGCAAAAAAATAAAAGATGGACGCAAGAATAGATTTAATCATAGAACAATTGAAGGAAGTATTCGATCCTGAAATTCCGGTGAATATATACGATTTAGGATTGGTGTACAGTGTTGACGTTGAAGGTGATGAAGCGAAAGTATTAATGACGCTAACTGCGCCTAACTGTCCGGCCGCCGATATGATACTGGCCGATGTCGAATATATGTCGAAAAAGGTGGAAGGTATAGAAACCTGTAAAGTTGAAATCACCTTCGAGCCGGCATGGGAAAAGTCGATGATGTCGGAAGAAGCACGTCTCGAACTGGGGTTTATGTAAAGGCTAATTCGACAATTTGCCAATTATCTGACACCTAATCATGACAAGCCAGAAGCAAATTTGAAATATGATTGATTCTAAGTTGCAATTTACTTCATTGTATTTCCATCTATTTCAATATATTTCCACTTATTTCATTTACAATCTACTTTGAAAGATCGTCGCGAAATAGCAAGCAGTCAAATCAAGTCAAAAGCATTGGAGCTTGGTTTTTCGGCATGTGGAATTTCGGCGGTACATTGCCTCGACGAAGAGCGTGAGCGACTCCAAAACTGGTTATCAAACGGGATGAATGCTTCAATGGCTTATATGGCCAATCATTTCGAAATGCGACTTGATCCCGGTAAAATCGAAGAAGGTGCTAAATCTGTAATCTCGGTTCTGATCAACTACTATCCTGCCCAAAAACAAACCGATCCCGATGCGCCCGTCATCTCGAAATATGCCTACGGGAAAGACTATCATTTAATTGTAAAAGAAAAGCTTAATAATCTCTTAATATTCATTCAATCGGCACTTTCCCCCTGTTGCGGAAGGGCATTTGTCGATTCAGCACCGGTACTTGAACGCCCTTTGGCCAAAGCTGCCGGATTAGGGTGGATTGGCAAAAACTCACTCCTTATATCCAAAGAGTTTGGGTCGTATGTATTTATTGGTGAATTAATTATCGACCTTGAATTAAATTACGACGCTCCTTTTACATCCGATTTTTGTGGCAACTGTACGCGTTGCATCGACGCCTGTCCAACAAGTGCAATCGTTTTCCCAAAAACGATTGATGCCCGAAAATGTATTTCGTACCATACGATTGAAAATAAAGACGAGCTACCACTTTCCATCCAGAAAAAATTACAAAATCAACTTTTCGGATGCGATATTTGCCAGGATGTTTGTCCGTGGAATAAAAAAGTGAAATCTAACCAATCTCCTGATTTTATGCCTATTGAAGGTTTATTGGAAATGAAAAAGGAAGACTGGAAAACGCTGGACCAGGTCACTTACAATAAAATGTTTCGGCAGTCGCCCCTTGAAAGGGCAGGCTATGAACGGATCAGGCGGAATGTCGGTTATCTGAATGAATGATTTTGATCATATCTTTGCATTGGTAATTTTTCTATGATCACTCTTCATATTAATAACAATATATCAATGGAAATCATTCAACAGGTGATGGATTTTATGATCGATTGGATAAAAACAGGAATATGATAAAATTAATAACCCCGGTTGAACTACCAAATTTCAAAGATAAGTTAGGCTACCGTCGTCATTCAATGATGATCGGATCTTGTTTTGCCGAAAGCATCGGAACTTTTCTTCAGGAACTTTGTTTTCCAATTATGATTAACCCTTTTGGAATTCTTTACAATCCTATTTCAATCGCAAACAGCCTTGATCTGCTTCTTACAGGTAAAACATTTGCCGAGCAGGACTTATTTTATTCCAATGGAGTATACAGCAGTTTCTCTCATCACAGCCGGTTTTCCGGTTCCGATCTGTCGAACACATTGGAAATTATTAATAAGCAGGCTGCCGAAGCCGCTTGTATTTTGAGAAAATGTCATCACCTTTTTATCACTTTTGGAACTTCATGGGTATTTAAACTCAAAACAAATGGAACCATCGTTTCGAATTGTCATAAACTTCCTGCTGCAACATTTAAACGCTACCGACTGTCTGTCTCCCAAATAACTGAAACCTGGATTCCTTTGATCGATAAGATAAGAAGCACAAATCCTGATATTCACTTTGTTTTCACGGTTAGCCCCATCAGGCATTTGAAAGATGGAGCTCACGATAATCAGTTAAGCAAATCGACACTTCTTTTGGCAATTGACGAACTGACGTCCAGATATGGGGATAAAATCATCTCATATTTCCCATCATACGAGCTTTTGCTTGACGAATTACGCGACTATCGGTTTTACGCTGCCGATATGAACCATCCCAGCGAAGTAGCCGTTGATTTTATTCGCGAAAAATTTGTTGCCTCAATTCTGGATAACGAAGCCATCGCATTTTCGACAGAATTAGGAAAAGTCCTATCAGCGCTTAAGCATAAAACACTGAATATAAATGATAATAGCTATGTTTTATTTATTGAAAATCAAATTGAAAAAACCAGGCAACTTCAAATCAAATACCCTTTTATTGACATAGAAAAGGTAAAGAAAAAGTTACATGAAAAAATAGACAATTAAATTTTCAGTTGACGAATGCTTTTCATATTTTTAACCGAAGGACTATTCCGATAAACCGGTGATAATCCTTATACATAAAAAGAACAATATTAATAATGAAGTTCGTATGAGCTACCTAAAATTCGACAAAGAGGAACTGGTTAATCTGGAATACTCATTACAACGCGAATTTCTGCGCACTAACCGTTCGGGAGCCTATTCATCCTCGACTATTGCAGGTTGTAATACCCGTAAATACCACGGGATGCTGATTGTAAAGCTGGAAGAGCTTGACGGAGGCAAACATGTACTACTTTCGTCGCTTGACGAAACGATTATTCAGCATGATGCCCAATTCAATCTCGGGATTCATAAATATCCTGGTGAGTTCTACGAACCCAAAGGTCACAAGTATATCCGGAATTTTGAGATTGATACGATTCCAAAAGTAACCTATCGGGTAGGCGGAGTAGTTCTTACAAAAACCCGAATGCTTGTTGAGCACGAAAATCAGGTAATCGTTAAATATACCCTTGAGGAGGCGAGCAGCCCAACAACCTTAAGATTTAAACCGTTTTTGGCATTTCGTAATGTTCATCAGCTGACCCGGGCAAATATGGTTGCTAACGGGAAATATACCAAAGTAAAGAACGGGATTAAAATGAGCCTTTACGAAGGGTATCCTGAATTGCACATGCAATTTTCAAAAAGTGTTGATTTTGTGCCTGTTCCTGATTGGTCACGAAATATTGAATATATAAAAGAGCAGTCGCGAGGTTATGAATTTCAGGAGGATCTTTATGTTCCCGGCTATTTTGAGCTACCCATTAAGAAGGGAGAATCCGTGTTCTTCTCTGCTTCTACTGAAGCCAGCGATCCGGCAGATTTAAAAAAACTTTATTTATTCGAATTAGAAAAACGTATTCCACGCGACAGTTTCATCAACTGCCTGATCAATGCGGCCCAACAATTTATCTGGGAAAGAAAAGACGGCAAAGATATTATTGCCGGATTCCCCTGGTATGAATCGATCCCTTTGCAAACGTTTCATGCCCTGCCAGGACTATTATTGACACAATCGGCGGTTTCTACTTACGAAGAGATATTAAAAACCAATCTTAACCGGTTAAAAGATGGATTATTGCCTAAATACATTGGAGCACCTGGCGATTACGATTCTGCAGATGCACCGCTATTTGCTATTTATGCTATCCAGGAACTAAAACCATTCAAAGAAAATAAAGAACTTTGGAAAAGTTATGGTCCCGCAATAATAGAGATTCTGACTAATTACAGGCAAGGAACCAGTTTCAATATTCACATGGATCCGAATGGCCTGATCTATGCCAAGCAAAATGGGGTAGCACTCACATGGATGAATGCCTATATCGACGGGAAACCGGTGACCCCACGTGGCGGGTTTACAGTCGAGATCAATGCAGCCTGGTACAATGCTCTCTGTTTTGCACTTGAACTTGCAGAATCTGCAAAGGATAAAGCATTTATCAGCGAATGGTCATCATATCCTGATCTAATTGCGCAATCATTCTTAGATACATTCTGGAATGATGAAAAAGGCTACCTGGCTGATTATGTTGACGGCGAATACGTTGACTGGTCGGTAAGGCCGAATATGATTTTCGCGGCAAGTTTTGAATATTCGCCAATGTCGCGCGAGCAGAAAAAGTTAATAGTCAGTACTGTAAGAAATGAACTTTTGACTCCGCGAGGACTTCGGTCACTTTCGCCCAAAGACTATCATTACAAAGGGTCGTGTGTAGGAAATGTCGAAAAACGATCAGAAGCTGTGCACATGGGTAGTGCTTTCCCATTCTTGATTTACCCATTCGTTAAGGCTTACCTTGATATCCATAAAGCAGGAGGTTTATCGTTTGTCAAGCAAATCATGGAGGGATTTGAAGAAGAGATGTCGGAGCATTGTTTAGGAACACTTTCCGAAGTTTATGAAGGAAATCCACCGCATACGGCCAGGGGGGCCATTTCGCAAGCGTGGAATGTTGCCGGTGTTTTAAGTGCCACTTCATTAACCGAAAAGTTCGGAGATTTACAATAGCAATCACTGACCTTCCTGAAATATCAGGTTAGCAGGTGTATCAATTATATTTCCGGGTTGTAAGCAAACAATTCCGGATAAAAAAGAGTAAAAAAGATTTTTCTCAACTCAGCTACTAAAGGATGAAAGTTTTAATGTTTGGATGGGAGTTTCCCCCGCACATTAGCGGGGGTCTCGGTACAGCCAGTTATGGATTAACCAAAGGACTGGCTCAATTAGATGATGTTGAGGTGCTATTTGTTGTTCCTAAAGCATATGGCGACGAAGATAATTCAGCCGTAAAGCAGATTATTGGGGCAAGTGATGTATCGATTACTCAGAAAAAAGTCTTTGTTCGAACGACCGAACGGAACTTCGATTACCTCGAAGTTGAATCGAACCTTGTTCCTTATTCTACCCCCGAAGAGTTTTGGAAATTGACTGAACAGCGCGTCTCATCCCAAACACGGTTTATCCAGACCGATTCGGAAGGTAAGCTTCCCTTTACCGGGAAATATGGGACGAACCTGCTCGAAGAAATTGCCAATTACGCCCTTGTTGCCGAGTCAATCGGTAAGGAATACGATTTTGATGTTATCCATGCCCACGATTGGCTTGCCTACCCGGCAGGGATCGCAGCCAAAAGGGTGAGCGGAAAACCACTGGTTATTCATGTTCACGCAACCGATTTTGACCGGAGCGGTGGAAGTGTGAATCCAAGGGTTTATTCAATCGAACGCGAAGGAATGGAGGTTGCCGATCAGATTATTACGGTGAGCAATCTCACAAGGAACATCGTGATTGAGAAATACGGGATAAACCCTGCGAAAGTTACGACTGTTTATAATGCAGTCGAACCTGTAGAAAAAGCTGAAAACAAAGGATACTCCAAAGGCATCAACGAAAAAATCGTGACATTTTTGGGCAGGATAACGATGCAAAAAGGTCCCGAATATTTTATCGAAGCTGCTTACCAGGTTTTGCGCAGAACGAACAACGTTCATTTTGTAATGGCAGGAAGCGGCGATTTAATGGAAAAGATGATCCGGCGTGCTGCCCGTCTCGGAATTGCCGACAGATTTCATTTCACTGGATTTCTTCACGGTGACGATGTCTTCGATATGTTCCGCATGAGCGATGTCTATGTTATGCCTTCAGTATCTGAACCTTTTGGCATATCACCGCTTGAAGCAATGATGTCGGATGTACCGACCATTATTTCGAAACAATCGGGTGTTGCAGAAATCCTGACACACGCCATCAAGGTCGACTTCTGGGATATTAATGCCATGGCCGACGCCATCTACGGAATCTTAAAATATCCTGCCTTATCAACAATGTTTAGAAAATTTGGACGAGTGGAAGTGGACAGTTTACAATGGAAAAACTCTGCTGAACACGTCCTTAAAGTCTATAATTCCGCATTAAAAAAACCCAACACCAAAGAGATAGCGTTATGAAAACAGTTTGCCTCAACTTTCAGATTCATCAGCCTTTCCGATACAGGAAATACAGATTTTTCGACATAGGTAACGATGCCTATTATTACGATGATTTTGCAAACGAAACCATTTTGCGAAAGGCCGCTGATCAATGTTATTTACCTGCCAATAAAATCATTCTTGAGCAAATATTAAAATACAAGGGTAAATTCAAGGTATCCTATTCATTATCTGGTGTGGTTCTCGACCAATTTAAATTGTATGCACCCGAAGTAATCGAGTCGTTCAAGAAACTGGCGGCGACCGGATGCGTTGAGTTCTTATCCGAAACATATGCAAATTCGCTTGTTTCGCTGGCTGACGGAGGGTTTTTCGAATCGCAGGTTAAAGCACATGACGATCTGATTGAAGAACTTTTCGGACAACGCCCTAAGGTATTCAACAATACCGAATTAATTTACTCAGATGAAATTGGAGATCTTGTTCAACGGATGGGATTCGAGGCAATGATCACAGAAGGAGCCAAACATATCCTGGGATGGAAAAGCCCCAATTATTTATATTGCAATGCATTAAATCCTCGATTGAAGGTTTTGATGCGCAATTTCCGTTTCAGTGACGACCTGTCATTTCGATTCTCTAATAAAGCGTGGAGTGAATTTCCATTGACGGCCGAAAAATATGCCGGATGGATGAACAGTCTTCCAAAAGAGGAAAAGGTAGTCACCATCTTCATCAATTACGAAACCTTTGGTCAGCTTCAGTCTATGAATTCAGGGATATTCGATTTCTTAAAGAAACTTCCTGAAGCAATTTTAAAATCCGGTAAGCTTTCCTTCTCGACTGCATCAGAGGTTATCGATGATTTACAGCCGGTTTCAGCCGTTCATGTACCCTATCCTATTTCGTGGGCCGACGAAGAACGCGACCTTTCGGCATGGCTGGGAAACGAACTTCAAAAGGAGGCTTTTGATAAGCTTTACCAACTCAAGGATCGCATGAGAAATTGTACGGATGCGACGATGCTCAAAGATTGGGATTACCTCCAGGCGAATGACCATTTCTATTACATGTGTACCAAGTTCTTTTCCGACGGAGAAGTTCACAAATATTTCAATCCTTATGGAACTCCATACGAGGCATTTATCAATTATATGAATGTCTTGAGCGATTTCAAAATCAGGCTCAATGCAATTGTTCCGAAAAGCGCCAAAGATCAGGAAATCGCCAATCTAAAGGATCTTGTTACCGAAAAAACGAAGAAGCTCGAATTGACTGAAACAGAGTTGAAGAAAGTCAAAAAAGAGGCCGCAGCAGCCAAGCTGACACAGGATAAGATTGCTGTTACGTCTAAGGTTGAAGTTTTGAAACCGCTCAGTAAGACGGCTCCAAAAAAGGCAACTCCCAAAAAGGCGGAGCCCAAAAAACCATTAAAAAAAGAATAGTTTGCTTTGCCTGCGATTAGATTTGTTTCTGCGAAGCACGGCTTTAATGATTAAGAAATATAAGTAAAACATGAAAAACTAAAAGCCCGCGATTTATTCGGGCTTTTAGTTTTTCATATTCCAACACAATTTGTATTTTGATTGATTTCCACAGGAAAACGGACTTTCAAACAATCAGATCCACTGTGGCACAGTGCAGGCACCTACCGCACCGGCGACGGTCGTGGAGGTGCAGGTGGCGGACAGCAACGCTTTGCCCCGCTCAACAGTTGGCCCGACAATGTCAACCTCGACAAAGCCCGAAGACTACTTTGGCCAATCAAGCAAAAGTATGGCCAGAAAATATCGTGGGCTGACCTGATGATCCTAACTGGTAATGTAGCCCTGGAATCAATGGGATTCAAAACCTTTGGATTTGGCGGAGGGCGCGCAGATGTTTGGGAACCGGAAGAAGATGTTTACTGGGGTTCCGAAACCAAATGGCTGGGTGGCGATATCCGCTATGCAAATGGATCTGAAGGTATAGAAAAAGAAGGTGGCGTAATTGTTTCCGACGATGATGACAACGGAGATATGCATTCCCGTAAGCTTGAAAATCCACTTGCCGCTGTGCAGATGGGTTTGATCTATGTTAATCCTGAAGGACCGGATGGAAATCCCGATCCAATTGCAGCAGCAAAAGATATTCGCGACACGTTTGCCCGTATGGCCATGAATGACGAAGAAACCGTGGCATTGATTGCCGGCGGACATACCTTTGGTAAAACCCACGGAGCCGGAGATGCGGCGCATGTTGGACCTGAGCACGAAGCTGCCGGCATGGAAGAGCAAGGTTTAGGCTGGAAAAGTTCATTCGTCTCAGGGAAAGGGGGCGACACCATCTCAAGTGGCATAGAAGTTACATGGACACAGACCCCTGCTAAATGGAGTAATTTCTTCCTCCAGAACCTGTTTAATTGCGAATGGGTGCTCACAAAAAGCCCTGCCGGTGCCCATCAATGGGTTGCCAAGAATGCCGATAATGATACTCCTGATGCCCACGACGCATCTAAAAAACATGCGCCAACGATGCTAACTACGGATCTTTCTTTACGTTTGAATCCCGTTTATGAAAAAATTTCAAGACGTTTCTATGAGCATCCTCTTGAATTTGCAGATGCTTTTGCCCGTGCCTGGTTTAAGCTGACTCACCGTGATATGGGACCACTATCTCGCTATTTAGGTGCAGAAGTTCCTGCAGAAGAACTGATCTGGCAAGATCCGATCCCGGCAGTTGATCATGTATTGATAGATGAGAACGATATTGCAGCATTAAAAGCAAAGGTCCTGGATTCCGGATTATCCGTATCTCAGTTGGTATCTTCTGCCTGGGCTTCCGCCTCCACTTTCCGGGGATCCGACAAACGTGGTGGCGCCAACGGTGCCCGCATTCGTCTTGCTCCGCAAAAGGACTGGGCTGTTAACAATCCTGCTCAGCTTGCGAATGTATTGTCTACGCTGGAAAGGATTCAAGAAGAATTCAACAGCACCCAATCTGACGGAAAAAAGGTTTCACTCGCAGACCTCATTATATTGGCAGGTTGCGCAGGTGTTGAAAAAGCTGCAAAAGATGCAGGTTTTGATGTAACAGTTCCTTTCACTGCGGGTCGCATGGATGCTTCGCAAGAACAAACCGACCTGGAATCTTTCGCAGTACTGGAGCCGGCAGCCGATGGTTTCCGCAACTATTTAAAAACGAAATACGCCATATCAACCGAAGAGTTATTGATCGACAAAGCCCAATTGCTAACGCTAACTGCTCCTGAAATGACAGTTCTGGTGGGCGGCATGAGGGTTTTAAACACAAACTTTGACCATTCGAAACACGGTGTTTTCATGACACGCCCGGAAGTTCTCACCAACGATTTCTTTGTTAACCTGCTTGACATGCGTACGGTCTGGATGCAGACATCCGAAGCCAAAGAGACATTTGACGGACGCAATCGTAAAAAGGGCGAAATCAAATGGACTGGAACAAGGCCAGATCTTGTCTTTGGTTCAAACTCCGAGTTGAGAGCCCTTGCCGAAGTTTACGGAAGTGCAGATGCCAAAGAAAAATTTGTAATGGATTTTGTGGCAGCATGGAACAAAGTTATGAATTTGGATCGCTTTGATTTGGATTGATTTCTCAGTTATAGCTATTCAAATCAAAAATGATAATTAATGGTGGAAAAACTCAATTAAGAACAAATATTCTAATTTTGTCAATAATAAATAATACGGAACAGAATGGTCCAGGCAAAAAAACCGTTGGTATTACCCGAAGCAAGGATGTCGGAATTAATTTCCGGGAATCCATATATGATGCTTATGCTCGAACATTTTGGGATCGCCCTTTTGGTACAAGACAAAACGGTGAGGCAGCTTTGCAAGGAACACAATGTCGGCGAGGATTTGTTTCTTTCCTTTACCAATCTTTTTAATGGTTTCCAGCCATCCGCAACGATTACTTACTCATTTACTGATTTAAAGACCATCACTCTTTTTCTTAGAAACACGCATCAATATTACCTCGAAGAAAAATACCCCCAGATCCGGAGTTATATTACACAGATGTTTGAACTCAACGACCAATCGGCTATGCAGATGGTAGAGAAATTCTTCGATCAGTATTTTGCAGAAGTCAAAGAACACCTTCATTACGAGGACCAGATCGTCTTTACTTATGTGAATAATCTGTTTGATTGCTTTGAGAAAAAACAGGCTGCCTGTTTGCCTGGAAACTACTCCGTAAGTGATTACCAGGAACATCATGAAGATATTGAGGATAAACTCGAAGACTTAAAGAACCTTCTGCTCAAACATCTTCCGCTCGATAATGATCAGCAAATACGACGCAAATTACTTTTCAGCCTGTTTGAACTTGAATACGATCTGAATATCCATACCCGGATCGAAGATGAGATATTAATTCCGCTAGTCGAAAAAATGGAACAAACCATCAAAATCAGGTATGGTAAATAACAACATTCATATTGTCATTATTGAGCCATCGACGATCGTCTATGAGGGTTTGAGCAATATATTGGGGTATTCGGATAGCCATTTCAGCGTTAGCAGACTCGATAGACTGGATGATATTACAAATTACACGATCCGTAAATCAGTTGATGTAATCCTTATTAATCCTGCTCAGGTACAAAACAATCTGAAAACTTATAATACAATCCGAAACGGTCTCTCCCAAACCAAATGTATCGGAATAGTATACTCCTATTTCGACCAGCACCTGCTTTCGCTTTTCGACGAGATTATCAGCGTATTCGATACCCCTGAATCCATTATCGGACTTGTGCAGCGCACAGCAGACCAAAATGAAGATACTGAACTGAACACCCAGGAAAAGATTACTGAACGCGAAACTGAAGTTCTGAAACTACTCACCGCCGGTAATTCAAACAAGGAAATCGCCGACCAGTTAAATATCAGTATCCATACAGTGATCTCGCACCGTAAGAATCTCTCCCAGAAAACCGGGATCAAATCGGTCTCAGGACTCACTATTTATGCCGTGGTAAATAACATCATCACGCTCGATAATTTTAAGGAATAAAGAAATAGCATCCCGAATTGTAGTTAGTAATCAACTAATATTTCATCGAATTAAGGGATTGCCTGACGCATCCGTGCAGGATACTTTTGTAATGTTCTATTTTAAACATTTCAAAGGATGCGTTCATCTCATTTAATCATAACTCTGATTGCCTTATGCCCTGGATTTAACTCCGTTCAGGCTCAGGAAAATCCGGATAGCATTTCAAAACCTTTTTATATTGAAGGATCGTATATTGGCGATTTAGTCAGCAACTTAAATGGAGGAATCAGACAAGGAACCACCTACCTTGGACTTGCAAATCTGAAAGTCGGCGTTAACACTCTGGCCGCCGGATGGTGGAAAGGTGGCGAATTCCGAATCAATGCAGCCAATACACACGGTGGCACACCTTCAGAAAGTTTCGTGGGCGATTTTCAGGGAGTATCCAATATCGAAGCCGGGAACCTCACTTTCATGTATGAATTGTGGTACAAGCAGACCGTCGGAAACCTATCGCTTACTGTTGGCCTCCAGGATCTGAATTCAAACTTTGCCATTACAAATAATGGGGCGCTGTTTACAAACAGTTCCTTTGGCATCCATCCAAGTATTGCAGATAACATCCCTTCGCCTATTTTTCCACTCACTGCATTGGGAGCTATCTTGCAATATAATTACAAAAATAAACTGATCTGGCAGGCGGCTATATTTGATGGCACACCCGACGATTTCGAAAATAATCCCTATAATACCAACTGGAATTTATCTGGCAATGATGGTTATCTGGCAGTTACTGAAATTCAGATTCTGCAAAGTCTCATCCACGGTTATGATGGCTCCTATAAGTTCGGAGCCTATTTTCACCAGCATTGCGACAGCACTACGACGGAACAGAAAAACAAAGGATTCTATTTTGTGGGCGACCAGATGGTTTATAAAACTTTAATTGGCGGATGGTCATTGTTCTCGCAGGTCGGTTTAAGTCCAAAGCATGAGAACAAGAATAATTACTACCTGAGTCTCGGTGTAAACATCAAAGGAATCAGTCAGAAAAGGTCTAATGACGAAGCGGGCATTGCGATTGCCTATGCAGGTTTTGGCCAGGGCACCAGACGAAATGAAACGGCAATTGAGCTTACCTACCTTTTTTCGGCAAATGAAAATATTAGGCTCAAACCCGATCTTCAGTATATCATTCATCCGGCAGGTACTGAGATCAACCTCCCAAATTCATTTGTTGGTTCACTTAGAATTGAACTCGATTTTTAAAAAGAAGCAATGGAAACACTAATCAAAAATATACAGCTTTCCGACCTTAAAACAGGTGAAGAAGGAATCATAACAAAGATTTTGGGCCATGGTGCCTTCCGTAAGCGGATCACCGAAATGGGCTTCGTGAAGGGGAAAAGGGTAACCGTCATTAAGAACGCTCCGCTTCAGGATCCCGTCGAGTACAAAATCATGAATTACAACGTCTCCCTTCGGCGTAGCGAGGCGCAACTCGTGGAGGTAATTGCGGTTGAAGATGCGTACACGCTTGCCAAAGTGCCGTTTGAAGGTACAATCGATGAAGATGTTTTGAAAATATCAGCATTGCAGCAGGGAAGCGAAATCAATATCGCCCTTGTTGGAAATCAGAACAGCGGCAAAACAACCCTCTTTAATTTTGCATCCGGTTCGCACGAAAGGGTTGGTAATTACAGCGGCGTAACCGTCGACGCGAAAGAAGCGATCATGAAAAGAGGAACTTACAGTTTCCGGATCGTGGACCTTCCGGGGACTTATTCCATCACCGAGTATTCGCCTGAAGAGCTGTATGTACGTATGCATATCACAGAAAAAATGCCCGATATTGTGGTGAATGTGGTGGATGCCTCCAATCTCGAACGGAATCTTTTTCTCACCACGCAGCTCATCGATATGAATATTAAGGTGGTGATTGCCCTTAATATGTTTGACGAACTCGAAAAACGTGGTGCCCGTTTCGACTATGAAGCATTGGGCAGAATGATGGGGATTCCTATTGTTCCCACTGTCGC
>JAAFHB010000045.1 GCA_010906965.1 Mariniphaga sp.
AATCCAATATTATAATGTTGGCGATTATTGAAGTAACCTGCTCTTTAAGTGCAGTGGTATTATCTGTCCGCTTATTTTTAACTGCAATATCCAAATCATGATAAAGCAGGATCATTTTGCCGGATGCTTTTGTGTTGTCGGCCGTAAAGCTGAAATTCAGCTTGTCTATTCTACCTGAAGTCGCATAGATAAAGGCATTTTTCTCCAACATAGGGTTCAAAACGTTTACATCCATTTCCGAAAGCGATCCATTTAATGAAAATGTATTTTGACGATCGAATATTCTCCCTTTTAGAAAAACTGTCATCCTGCTTTTGCCCATTAGCCTGGCTTCCGCCTTCATTTTTAAATAATCCTTTTCTGTTTTGTAAACAGTGTCGTTCGTTATTTTATAAATCCTGGCATTTACCTCATCAAAAGTGACTGTTCCCGGTTCGTTTGCTTTTTCCGCATGTTCGGTATAAGAGATATTTCCACTCATAATTCCAATTGAATCAATATTAATCATCCCGGGATAATCGTAAATCATATCCTGAAAAACAGCTTTCTTTATATGATGGAAATTTTTCCGCTTGTCACGAAAAGCGCTCACCTCCAGCTTCCCGATTTCGACATAGGAACTTACCAGTTTTTTTGACGCTAAATATCCAGCCGCTGAAAAACCATGAAGATAAATATTACTTAGCCTGGCTTCAATACGATCGGTTTGATATTTATGACGTGCTGTAAAATCATAATTCTTGTAATTTGGCTGAATAGATAGGCTGTCTGCCCTTAATGTATTTGAGTCTCCGGAGCAGATAATACCCTTTGCTGTATGGGTATACATACTGTCAGCTGAAACTGAAAGGAATTCTTTTGCATTGAAATCAATTTGTTTAATCAGACCGATGGTTAAGGTGTCCTTTTTTTCAACCTGAAAGTCTGATATGTTTAAAATGCCTTCTTTCAGCGAATAAGCCGCTGCATTTGAAGTGTTCTGTATCGCAAGTTCAATATTATTGAATAGTATTCGATCGATCCGGATGTTTAATGTCGAAATGATGGGTGGTCGGGTGTTTTCAGGGAAAGGAATCTTACCCTTGATGCTTGTATTCGAAATGATTACTTCGCCGATTTCGATGTCCTTTTTGAACAGGGCTTTTGTGAGGCTGATTCCAATGAGTTTTATAGAAGTAATCTGCCCATTTAAGATCCTGTCAACTACAGAATCCTGCTTCGAGTATATTGTAATGCTATCCATTTCAATCCCATAGGGAAAAATAGAAAGATGAACTTTGTCAATTTCAATAATGTAATCTTTGTTTTTCTCATTAAATTTTGTTGCTATTTTATTTCCAATCCAAGGCTCAATAACCAATGACTTTAAAATAAAAAGCAATACAACAAAGGCAACGATCCCGATTAGAATTTTCTGATAAGTATTTTTCTCCATGTCTTGATATATATACGATTAAGCATTATTTGATATTGCAAAATT
The DNA here is from genome assembly GCA_010906965.1 of Mariniphaga sp. Taxonomy (GTDB): domain Bacteria; phylum Bacteroidota; class Bacteroidia; order Bacteroidales; family Prolixibacteraceae; genus JAAFHB01. Next base: position 1,481 of record JAAFHB010000045.1, read on the forward strand.
TGGACAGGCAAAGCTAACACCGCTCGTTCTCAAAACCATTACACAATTAATGAAAGGATTTACATGATTCACACAATTGAGGAGCGGACAACCGGATGTGCAAAGTCCGAAGACAGGAGTATGAAAAGGGAAGCGCGAAGTTCGAAGACGGAAAATCAAAATCCGGAGATCGGACATCTTCCGACTTCTACCTGCTGCCGACTGACTCCCGTCTTCCCAATGTGTGAATAATGCAAAATTTAAACGGAATTTTGTAATGCTTTCGGTGTAGTTGATGCTCAACTTTGATCTGTCAAAATTATTTTACGATGACGAAACGAAAGTTAGTGGTTATTGGAGGCGATGCAGCCGGAATGAGTGCGGCATCAAAGGTCCGAAGAATGCAAAATGAGTGGGAGATTGTGGTTTTTGAACGGGGACAGTATGCATCTTATGCCGCTTGCGGAATGCCTTATTACATTGCAGGGATGGTTAAGTCTGCCGATCAGTTGATTGCCCGCAAGCCGGAAGAGTTTCGTGAAAAGCAGAATATCGATTTACGGATACTGCATGAAGTTGTGGAAATTGATTCGGATAAAAAACGTGTTCGCGTCAGAAACCTGAAAAAAGAGTCTGAGTTTTGGGAAAGTTATGATGATTTACTGATCGCAACCGGAGCCTCTCCGGTGCGACCTGAAGTTGCAGGAATCGATTCCAAAGGTATTTTTGGATTATCGTCCCTTCAGAGCGGACTGGATGTTTTCGAATATATGCGCGACCATCGGCTAAAAAATGCCGTGATTGTCGGAGGTGGCTATATCGGTATTGAAATGGCTGAAGCTCTTCTGGAAAGGAACCTGAAAGTCACAATGCTGGATATGGCTCCCGAGGTGATGACAACGATGGATCCTGATATGGGAAAATTGATATCCAAATATATGCGCGAAATTGGCGTCGATTTGTACCTGAATGAGAAATTGGATCACTTTGAATTCAAAATGGGTAAAGTGACCGGCATTGTTACCGATAAAAGAACCCTTGATGCCAACCTTGTAATTTTAGGTATAGGAACAAGACCAAATACATCTCTTGCGCTGAAAGCCGGGATTGCACTTGGTGCTAAAGATGCGATCCGGATTAACAAAAAAATGGAAACCTCGGTGGCGAATATATGGGCGGCAGGAGATTGTGCTGAGTCATTTCACCTGGTTTCGAAACAACAGGTAAACATTGCGCTGGGAACGGTTGCTAACAAACATGGACTTATTGCCGGTGAGAATATCAGCGGTGGGAGTGGGGAATTTCCCGGTGTGGTAGGTACTGCTATCACTAAAATTAAAGATCTTGAAATATCACGTACTGGTCTGAATGAAAAAGAGCTGAAGGACCTTTGTATTCCTTATAAAACCTCCACGATCATTAGCAGTACACTTCCCGGTTACTATCCGGGCGCAGCGGAGATCAGCGTTAAATTGTTGATTGAAAAGACAAGTGGGCGGTTGTTGGGTGGACAGATTGTTGGGAAACATGGAGCTGCCAAAAGGATTGATACATTGGCAACAGCTATTACTGCCCGGATGACGGCACGGGATTTTGCATTTTTGGATCTGTCGTATGCCCCGCCTTTTTCTCCGGTTTGGGATCCTTTGCAGATTGCTGCAAGGACTTTTTTATAAAATAATTCTCGTTATTGTAATTGTCTTTCTACGGTTAAGTAAAAAATAACCTTTGTAAGAACAGGTTATCTGCAAATGTGTGAATCATGTAATTCATTCCATAAATTTTGTAACATTAATGGGTTACGGGCGCTTAATTTTGTACTGTTAAAATTTATTGAATAGCAATTTGAAATTTTAAGTTATGAAGAAATTACAGGATAAAAAAAAGGCATCGAAAGCCAACTCAGAATATATTAAAGTAGAAGCTAATGTACGCCTGCATATTACGGATGCAGGGAAAGGCAGACCCATTGTGTTAATTCCTGGCTGGCCGTTAAGCGACGAAATGTATGAATACCAGTATAATGATCTTATAAATAAAAATTTTCGTGTGATTGGTATTACCTTACGAGGTTTCGGAAAATCAGACAAGCCTTATGGAGCTTACGATTACGATGTACATGCCGCTGATATTAAAAAGGTTTTAAAGGAACTCGACATCAAAGATGCCATATTAGGTGGCTTTTCGATGGGGGGAGCCATTGCAATACGTTATATGTCTGCCTTTAAAGGTGCTCGTGTTTCAAAGTTAGCCTTGTTCGGCGCAGCAGCTCCTCTTTGGACACAACGTGGCGATTTCCCATATAATCTTCCTGAAAGTGCAGTTGATGAATTAATTACCCTTAATAATCAGGATCGCCCTAAGCTGCTTGCAAATTTTGCAAAGATATTTTCAGCAACTGAAACCTCATTAAATAAAGGGATCAGTGGTTGGCTGAATGGGATTGGTTTAAGCGCTTCATCATATGCTACGGCACAATGTTTAATTGCCTTACGCGATACCGATCTTCGGAAGGATCTGGCGAAGATTAAAGTTCCAACATTGATTATGCATGGGAAAAAAGACAAAATATGCTCTTTCGATCTGGCTGAACAAATGAATGCCGGCATTGCAAATTCGCATCTTGTCGTGTTTGAAAACAGCGGTCATAGCTTGTTTCTTGAGGAAACGCAAAAGTTTAATACAGAGCTGATCGCGTTTGCAGCGAAATAAGTTGATGTATTTATTTATAAATTTTCTTTTATACAAATATAATCTTAACTCAATTTTTAAAAAATCATGAAAAAACTAAGTTTTAGTATTGTTGTACTGCTGATGTGCTATGTCTCCACATTTGCCCAGGATAAGGTAGAATCAGAGCCTTTCAGAAATTGGGAAATTGGTATCAATGGCGGTATAGCCAATTTCACCGGAGAATACAATATGTTTAAAGATGCACGTTTTAACCACTTTAATCACTGGAATAGTGATATGAACGTTGGATTTGGTGCTTTGTTGAAAAGGAATTTCTCACATGTGTTTGCCGTCGAAGCAGCATGGAATTACTCTACGCTCACAGGATCATGGAAGTTCGACAATCGTGCAATGCCTGATTTTAAAACTCGTGTGAATGAATTCGATGTGAACACAGTATGGAATATCAATAATTTGTTTTCAAAGAATAAGTTTGAACGTAAGATTTACTGGTATGCTAAAATTGGTTTTGGAGTAAGCCATATCAATGATATCGTTTCTGCAACTCCGTTGAACGGTCAACATTGGAAAGTTCCTGTTATTCCACTTGGAACAGGTGTTGCTTTCCGCTTGAACGAAAATCTGAAGTTAAATATCGGAACTCAGTGGAGTTGGATAAATACTGACAGACTCGATGGCCGCAGAACTGACATGACTTCAGGAAACATTAAACCGGGAAATACCGAGTCTGATATTATGGGAACAAAACTTTATACACATGTTGGTCTTTCGTATACTTTCGGAAGAAAGAAGAAACCAGCTCCTGTCGTTGTTATTCCAGAACCAGCTCCAATCTCGGAACCAGCTCCCGAACCAAAACCGGTTCCAAAACCAGAACCAGTACCAGAAGTGATATTTGTTCAGCCAGCAGTGGTCGGTAATACTTACAACATTCTGTTTGGTTTAAATTTTGGCTTCGACAAATATAACCTCGATGGTAAATCTTCAACAGAACTCGACCGCTTAGTGAAGGATTTAACTGATAATCCTACTGTTAATGTTGAAATCACTGCTCATACCGACTCAAGAGGTGCGGCTGCTTACAACTTGACACTTTCTGAAAAACGTGGTAAATCTGTTAAAGATTACCTGATCGGAAAAGGAATCAGTGCTTCGAGAATTAAGGTGGAGGCAATGGGCGAAACAAAGTTAACGAACAAGTGTGCCGATGGCGTTCCTTGTACGAAAGCTGAACATGCTGCCAACCGTAGAGCTGAAGCTACAATTGTTGTTTGGAAGAAAAACTAAGACATATGCCTGGCTACAGGTAATGTTCAAAATAAAATTGAAGAGAGGTTGTCAATTGGCAGCCTCTTCTTTTTAGAAAGGATTATAGATCAAAATGAACACAAATACAAATTTCACTGAAAATGCCAGGCAGGATGCCGGCTTGGTAATGGCTGCACGTTCCGGTGATGAAAAAGCATTTTCGAAGCTGATGAGCCGTTACAAAGATGCTATCTATTTCAGGCTTCTTAAAATGGTTGATTATAAAATCGATGCCGAAGAGCTAACTATTGAAACATTCGAAAAGGCGTTTACAAGGCTGCATCAGTACGAGGCCGATTTTGCCTTTAGTACATGGTTATACAGTATTGCTTTCAATCATGCACTCGATCACCTGCGCAAGAAAAGGATCATTACAGTTCCTCTCGAATCGAAGTTTGAAAATGGAGAGTGGATACGTGCCGAATACGATGACAATCTAAAAACATACTCCGATAATCCCGAAGAGGAATTAATTAAGAAACAGAATGCAATACTCTTGCGCAAGACCATATCATGTCTGAAGCCTAAGTATCAGAAGATAATCGAGATGCGATATTTCAAGGAATATTCCTATAGCGAAATTGCCGAAGAGCTAAATCTTCCTTTGGTAACTGTAAAAGTGCATCTGTATCGTTCGCGCGAAATGCTTCTTGAACTTCTCAAAAGTAACGATATTAGCTGCTGGAACCTCATTTGAAAGGCCGGCGTACACGATAATTATTATTAATACTCTTTGCGATTCAGTATTTTAAATGGCATTTTTGCCAAAGTTCAATTGTTTTTGTTATTTAGGAGAGAATATCGTTTATTTATCCATCAAACAATTGTTTCAATGATAGGTATTGTTTTAATTTTTGAAATTCGCCAATTATGCAGGAAGTGAAAGATAAGGGTGCTGTAAATGATCATCTTGCAAATGAACGAACTTATCTTGCATGGATACGAACAAGTCTCGGAATCATGGTATTTGGTTTCGTTGTGGTCAAGTTTACATTGTTTATGAAGCAAATCCCTTTGTTGCTTGGTAAGGACGTCATCATCCAGGAAAAAGGGTATTCCGCATTTTTAGGAATCACTATCGTCCTGGTAGGCACAATTACTGCCATCCTATCCTACATCCGCTATAAACGAACAGCAAAACAATTGAAAGATGGAGAATATGTCCATTCATCGCGGCTAATCACAATTCTTACCGGATTTCTCCTTTTAGTTAGTGTCTTTCTTATTGCATACCTCATACAGAGCACCTGAAAATAAAATTTGTATAAGTAAATATACACCATAGGATACTGCTATCGGTGTGGGTTCAAATGTTGCCAATAATAAATATATTTATCACATGAACGTTCGTATAATTTTTCTCTTCATACTATTGCTAAAGGCTTTTTATGTCGATGCCCAGGAGATATTTACTCCGCCCCTGAAAACCAATACCGCTTTTAAGGCGGGCGAAAACCTTACCTATCAGATCCGGTATGGTTTGATCGTGGGTGGAACTACTACACTTACGCTTGCAGAGGTGGTACTCGATGAAAAATTTGTTTTTCATGCAAGGGCTATTGGACAAACTACGGGTATGGCCGACAAAATTTATGAAGTAAAGGATATTTACGAAAGCTGGTTCGACAAAGAAACCAACCTCCCGTACAAGCAGATACGTAACATCAGCGAAGGTGGCTATAAATGGTATAATGAAGTAACTTACAACCGCGAAAACAATACGGTTAATTCAATGAAATCGGGTATTCACAGTGTTCCTGAAAAGATACTCGATTTGGCTTCCACCTTTTATTACCTGCGACGGATCGACTTTTCGAATATCAACAGAGGTGATGTGATTTTTGTGAATATGTATTTTTCTGACGAAGTATTTCCTTTTCGGCTTAAATACAAAGGGCGCGAAAATGTCAAAACGAAATTTGGAAAGATTAAGTGTTTTAAAATAAGCCCTGTTGTTGAGGTAGGGCGCATGTTTAAAGCGAAGGACGATTTAACCGTTTGGTTTACCGACGATGGCAATTGCCTGCCTGTGCTGGTTAAAATGGACATTCGCTATGTTGGTGCTGTTTATTTAGAGCTCACTAAATATAAGAACATAGTAAATCCATTGATGTTTCAGCCGTAAGAAGATTGATTTTATAAGTTTTTAAAAAAATATTCGCACAGATATGCGCTGATTATTTAATTATTTGTGACGAAGCAACCTTTAACAGGCGACAATCATCTTAAAAGAACTAACAATCTTTTAAACCAGTAATATGAGTAAAATTATAATGTTTTTTGTAATAAGTCTGTTGATAATGAACAGCTGTTTGTACGATAAACTTCCCAAAACAGAATGCATTTCCGATAATCCGATTGAAGATTTCGCATGGTTGAAAGCGATCAAAAGCACGATGACGAATTGCAGTTGCAAAACAACATTATAATGAATTCATCTACATTTAACTTTTCGGAGCAATACAATCCGAAATTCAAGGAAATAATCCGCAAACGATTAACATCGAAATCAGCAGCAATTATTAAGGCATCCTTTTTAACCAGCCTGCCATTCTACGGGAAACTGTTTCGGGCTATAATCCAAAACAAAACGATTTAACTGTTTAAGCTATGCCAATCATTGTAATCTGCGGGAACCCTTATTTATTTCCCGATCGAATCCTTTTCGGCTTTTGCTTTTTTCTTAAAATAACCACGCAATAGGAAATTGTGTTGTGCGGCTTCGAGAGCGTCATCTAATTTCTTCGAACTGCTATCGAGGTTCTTCATCGATTCTTTTAAATAAGCGCCTGCTTCTTTGTCGTGGAGTAAGACACCAATTGCAGAGTTAGGATTACTTCCTGCATTTTTAAGATTTGTAATAAACACTTTTGCGGTATCGGCCATTTGCTGCAATTTCGTAACCGATGCTTTTACCGATTTAAAGACAATCGTATCGGTTGTTAATTCGTTAGCCAATGTTCCTTTTTTATTGAGCGACGAACTAAAGGTGGCCAGCGAGCTGATCATTTGCTCTGCCTTTACGGTTGCAGTATGAAGTGAAGCTGTAGCAGCATTTATATTGGCATAGACAGAAGTATCGTTCATTAATTTCCCAATAGTTCCTTCACCATCAACTAACTGGTTGGTGATAGTTTTAATATTGGAAGTGATCGTCAACAGGTTTTCATTGTTATCCTGAAGCGTATTAATCATATCTTCGGAAGTAAACATCCGCTCTACGGCAAGCGTATCGCCCTCTACAACCGGTGAAAAGTCTTCGGTTCCTCCGTAAATCACAAGAATTTTATTCCCGATAATACCATCGGTACTTATTTTTACCTTGGCATCTTTACGAATATACTTTTGTGATTTTGTTGAAATATTCAGACTCACTTCCACCTGTGATTTCCCGAAGAAATTCATGTTCTTAACAGTACCGATCTTTACGCCCGAATACCAAACATTATTACCTTCTTTCAAACCACTTACATCATCAAAAATTGAAATCACGCCCATTTTGGTGTTAAATGTTTCGCGTATGTTGCCTATTATAAGAATTCCTGCCAACAGAAATATCAATCCTAAAAAAATAAAAACGCCGACAATTACTGCCTGTTTATTTGGTGATTCATTCATAACCTATTGTATAAAATTGTAATTAAAGAAACCCTGAACCTGTTCATCATTGGTATCGAAAACTTCTTTAAATGTTCCGATTTTTAAAAATTTGCCTTCAAACATCATAGCTATCCGGTTGCCAGTATTCTTGGCGCAGGTAAGATCGTGTGTAATAATAACTGAACTGGTGTTGTATTCACGCTGAACATCGTTGATTAATTCAATGATTTCGGCGCTTGTTATCGGATCGAGACCCGATGTTGGTTCATCGTACAACATGATTTCGGGCTTGAGAATAAGCGTGCGTGCAATACCAATTCTTTTGCGTTGTCCACCCGAAAGATCGGAAGGCATTTGTTTTAATTTATCTTTTAACCCAACTGCCTCGAGCACCTCTTCCACGGATTTGATGACCTCTTTTTTACTTAGGTTTTTAAAGTTCATGGTTAACGGGAATGCCAGGTTTTGGAAAACATTCATGCTGTCGTATAAAGCGCTGTTTTGAAACGAAAAGCCAATACGTAAACGCAGTGCATCAAGTTCTTTTCCCATTAATTGATCGACATGTTGTCCCAATATAAGCACTTCGCCTTTATCGGGTTTAAGCAGACCTATTATTATTTTTATAAGCACCGATTTGCCTGTTCCCGATTTGCCAAGTACAGCGACATTTTCGCCCTTAAAAAGGTTAAAGTCGATTCCCTTCAGAACCTCCAGGTCGCCGAACGACTTATGCAAGCCGGTAATGGCAATAACCGATTCGTGCTCATCAATGATGTGTTCTTTCAGTTTTTCCATTGTTTTAAAAATATCGGAACCAGTTGGCTACCTGAACAATAATTACTTCCTCAACAAATATAAGGAACATGGCAAGTACCACAGCCTGGTTGGCAGCTTTACCAACACCCCGTGTTCCCTGCGTGGCATGATATCCTTTGTAGCATCCAACAATACCAATTGTAAATCCGTAAGCAACTGTTTTAAATACAGCAGTTGCAACATCAAGAAAGTTGATGGTTTTAAAAGCATTTAAATAAAAGCTGATGATACTGCTTGTTTCTTCCGCGTGAACATTTATATAGGAACCATACAGCGCAACAAAACTGCAATACAATGCCAGTATCGGGATGGCAATGGTTGTAGCCACTACCCGGGTAACAACTAAATATTTAAACGGATTAATGGCCGAAACTTCCATTGCATCTATTTGCTCTGTCACTTTCATCGAACCAAGTTCTGCGCCAATGCTTGAACCTACTTTGCCGGCACATATCAGTGCGGTTACCAAAGGCCCGAGCGCTTTTATAATTGCAATCCCAATTAGCGAAGGGAGCCACGATGTTGCACCAAAGTCTTCCAATGAAGGACGCGATTGTTTTGTAAATACAATACCAACAATAAAACCGGTCAACGAGATTAACGCGAGCGATTTTAATCCGACTTCGAAAGTTTGATGAATTACCTCACGCATATGAAAAGGTCTTTTGAATACCTCTTTAAAGAAAAGCGCAATAAATTTATACGCCTTGTAAACGCCTGTAAAGTAATCATCAAGTCCTCTTGTGAGTATGTATTTTCTGTTGCCGAAAATGCTCATTGAATATGTATTTTGAAATCAGTCCTTTTTGCCAGATTTCTGACTGTAAGGCCTGTCTTGATTATTCCTATTTTGATCATTCCTAAAATTTTTGACGCATAATTAATTTGCAAAGATGTAAAGAACAAAGGTAAAAAGTGTTATATAGTTTTTGAAATATTTTACATTATTCCCACATATTTGAAAAATAATCTGAAAACCAGTTTTATTGGGTATTGAAAACTACAAAATAGTCTATGCAAGTCTGAATTCTTACCCTTCTTTTCATTGTCCTGCACCTTAACCTAATCTGAGAGATTTGATTTTCCGGCCCCAAAAGCTAATAATTCCATATAATTAAGCTTTGTTTTTTACTAAATGTGAGAATGATGTAACATATTCTGTGAATAGTGTAACTTATTTTTACCGAAAGGATTTCATCTTTGTTATGCAGTTTTTATACCAGAAATTGCATTTACTAAATGACAAAACAAATTCAAAATAAATACGTATGAGATCAAATGATGTTACAGCAAAAACAAATTGGTTAATCGACCAGGAAAACAGCGAGATTGGATTTAGCATAAGGCATTTAGTGATTTCCAGTGTAAAAGGTGAGTTTAAAACATTTGATGCGCGAATAACTACAACCGGCAGGAACTTTAGTACTGCCCGGATAGAATTCTGGATCGATACCGCTTCAATCACAACCAATCATGTAAAACGCGACCGTCATTTAAAAAGCAAGGATTTTTTTGATGTAAAAAACCACCGGCATATCACATTCGCTTCAACCTCTATTGGCGTATCAGATTCGAATGGTGACCATGATATGTGGGGCGATTTGTCAATGATGGGTGTTACCCAAAAAATAAAATTGAAGGTCCATTTTGGAGGTGTCTTATACGATCATTCGGGATATGAAAGAGCCGCTTTTTCAGTTTCGGGAATCATCAACAGATGCGATTGGGGACTGACATGGAATGCGTCTTCAGAAACCGAAGGATTAGTAATAGGAGATGAGGTCGCAATTCTTTGTGAGGTAGAACTTACCAATAAAGTTCACGCCGGGTCTGAAATGCAATCGGAAATGGTAGGTGCTAATTAGATTTCGGGATAACTGATTCAGCCTTAATATATCATGTTTTGAGACAATTGAAAATTTAAAAACAAATTACACACAAAGATTCTGTATTACAGGATCTAAAGTTGGTATTTGTGTGAATGATGTAACTATTTATCACAATTGTGTAATGCTTTAATAAATTAAAAGGCTCAACTTTGCCGCGTGACAATAGAAATTTTGATATAATTGTTTAATTGGATTTGTTAGTGAGTAGTTTAGTTAGTTAGTAGTCGATACAACGAAGGGGAATTCCCCTTCGTTGTTATTTTTAGCCCATTTTAATACAAAAATTAGGTTCCGGCAGAGCGGCAGAAGCTACGCAACTTTAGAAGAGATTTTTATTATTCACACATTTTGGAGGTTGGATATCGTATTTGGATAAATATGTCGGGATTTAATACATAAATTTACAAATAAATTTAAAATTTGTAAATATATTGCGATATTTACGGGCAGAAGGAAGTCTGAAGAACGAAGTCAGTATATGGCAGATATGCTACTTCGGTCTCCGATCTTCCGACATTCATTCAATAATTAAATATTTCATAGTCATGGTAAGTGAAGATCAGGATTTTACAGACGCCGAATTACTGAGGTTGAATGCAGAAAAGCAATTGAAAGTAAAGCAGAAGAAAACCGTCGATTCTGAAATGGGAATTGACGAGAAAAGACTTATGCATGAGTTGCAAGTGCACCAGATTGAATTAGAAATGCAAAACGAAGAGTTACGTCGGGCAAACGAAGTTGCAGAAACTGCACTTCGAAAATATACCATGTTGTATGATTTCGCCCCAATGGGCTATTTTACGCTTGATTCTGACGGTAAAATTGAAGATCTGAATTTCACTGGTGCCGAAATCCTTGGCGACAAACGCTTTAGTTTGCTGGGCAGTAACTTTAATTTCTTTATTTCCATTGATCATAAAGAAGTATTTAGGTCCTTCCTGGAAAATGTTTATGCTGGCATTTCAAAAGAATCATGCATAGTGAAACTGGGTCATTACAAAGGTCCTTTGCGTTCCGTGTATATGGAAGGTGTCGTTACCGGCGAGGATAGAAATTGCCTTTTGTCGGTAATTGATATTTCCAGCTTCTAAAGCGGGTAATTCCTCATTGGTAATTTGTTATTAATTGGAAATTGTAAAATTTAGAAATTTTTTGCTTACCTTAAATAGTGCTGGATGAAACTTTACATCAAAAATATGGTGAGTAATCGCTGCAAAATGATTGTAAAATCCGAACTTGAAGAATTTGGATTGCATTTCATAATTGTGGATTTGGGCGAAGTGGAAATCATGGAAAATATTTCCGCCGAACAACGTAACCTATTAAATTTCAATCTTGAAAAGTCTGGTCTTGGACTATTGGAAGATAAGAAAAGGGTGTTGATAGAGAAAATCAAAAATATTATTGTGGACCTGGTTTATTATGCAGAAGAACAGCCGAAAATAAATCTTTCCGACTATTTAAGCGGAAAACTTAACTACGACTATACCTATTTAGCCAATCTTTTTTCTGAGAGTCAAAGTACAACCATTGAGCATTTTTTTCTCGATCACAAAATTGAGAGGGTCAAGGAATTGCTTGTTTATGACGAGTTGAGTCTAACCGAAATCGCCTTTCAATTGCACTACAGCAGTGTGGCTCACCTGTCGAACCAGTTTAAAAGGATGACCGGATTAACCCCTTCCGGCTACAAGTATCTTAAGCTTAAAATGCGGAGAGCATCCGAGAATGTGTGAAAGATGTAAGTTTTAATAAAAGTTGTGTAACTTGTATTCTGTTAAAAATCATCAACTTTGTATTATTGAAATTTATTATTTCAAGCATCGAAAATAAAAGGGATATCTTCCCGACAAAGGTCTCAAAGGTACTTACCGTTACAATTCAACTGAAAACTCCCTAAGGGTCTATATTTCAGTTGTATGAAAGGACATTTTACGATACAAATGTTTCGGCCCAGAAATAAGGCCTGCGACAACATTTTTGTAAAATCTCCTCCGATCGTCAGGATATGCCTCTGCAAAGCATTTTGACGACAGCCTTAAAAAGGGAATATCACTGACAATATTTCCAACTCCATCTTTTATTTTACTTAAAAAAAGTTGCTGTAAGCTAATCCTTTGGGCCGTTTTCAAAAAAGAAACGGGTTAAATACTATGACACCAGAAGAAGGGACAGATTGCGATCGGATTTAAACCAGAAATTGTGAACATTTATTTACAAACAACCTGAAGGTCTTAAAAGTACCATTAGATAATTTAATTCACAGATAGTTCTCAAGATGAAACTTTATATAAAAAATATGGTGAGTAATAGTTGTAAAACAATTGTAAAGTCCGAGATCAGAAAACTCGGATTAAGTCCCGTATTGGTCGAATTAGGCGAAGTCGAAATTTCGGAAATTATTGTCCATGAACAGCGTATTCAGCTTAATAGAAGTCTCCGGAAAATGGGGCTTGAGCTGTTGGATAACAAGAAAAGCATGATAATTGAAAGTGTAAAAAACAGGATCATTGAATTGGTACATTATTCAGACAAACGATTGAAAGTGAAGCTTTCTATTTATCTAAGCGAAAAACTAAAATATGATTATACTTATTTGGCTAATCTTTTTTCAGAGGATCAGGGTATGACAATTGAACAGTTTTTTCTTAAACACAAAATTGAACGGGTAAAAGAATTGCTTGTATACAATGAGATCAGTCTTACCGAAATTGCAGATAAAATGCAATATAGCAGTGTTGCCCATCTTTCGAATCAGTTTAAAAAAATAACCGGTTTGACTCCATCCAGTTACAAACTGCTAAGAATTAATAGGCGCAAACCGCTCGAGGAGATGTAACAGGTGGTTAAGAATCTGCAATCGATAAACCAGCTGCATTCATCGCGCTTGTTGAAGAATTATAATAACTTTGAGATCCCTAAAGGCAAATAATTTGATAAGTTAGAGGGATTTTTTATCGTTTCATATTTATATTCTATGACTCACGAAGATTTTAACGTAAAGGTACTGGGCGATCGAACGATTATGTCGCCGCTAAAACCATCATTTCATCCTGAAGGAATGTCGTTTGGATTTATTGATAAACACGACAGGGTTTTGCTTGATGCTTCATTGGAGAATTTTATACTTTGCCAGGAAAAAGGCGAAACACCCATTTCGTTTGAAAAAGCGGGACCCCATAAACATCTTTATTTCGATGCTTCTAAAACAAAAGTGGCCATCGTAACATGTGGTGGACTATGCCCCGGTTTAAACAACGTGATACGCAGTGTTGTCAACGAGCTTCACTACCGGTATAATGTAGACAAGGTTATTGGAATTCAATATGGATTCGAAGGTTTTATTCCAAAATACAAACATCCGGTAATCGAACTTGCACCTCAACGGGTTGAGAGCATTCACCTGTTTGGAGGAACCATTTTGGGATCTTCGCGCGGGATGCAGGATACCGCAGAGATAGTTGATACGCTTATTTCACTCGATGTTAATATCTTGTTTTGCATTGGCGGCGACGGTACTTTACGAGGTGCCCATGCTATATATGAGGAAATTGCACGTCGTAACCTTGATATTGCAGTTGCCGGAATCCCAAAGACAATTGATAATGACATTAATTTGATCGATAAATCATTCGGTTTCGAAACGGCATTCGATATTGCGAACCAGATTATTAGTAGTGCACATAACGAAGCAATTGGTGCTTACAACGGAATATCTGTACTAAAACTGATGGGGCGCGATTCGGGATTTATTGCTGCTTATGCGGCTCTTTCGATGCAAGCGGCAAATTTTGTGCTTGTTCCTGAGATGAAATTTGATTTACATGGGCCGAAAGGTTTCCTGAATGCTTTGCGAAAACGCCTCGAAAGCCGTCATCATGCACTTGTTGTAGTTGCAGAAGGTGCAGGACAACACTTTTTCGAAGGTAGTACTTTTGAAAAGGATGCCTCCGGAAACACAAAAAATAAAGACATTGGTTTGTATCTGAAAGAGAAAATTTCAGAAGAATTAAATGCGAAAAACATTCCATTTTCTCTCAAATACATCGATCCGAGCTATATTATCCGGAGTGCTCCGGCCAACGCCAGCGACAGCAAGTTTTGCAGCCTTCTGGGTCAGAATGCCGTTCATGCAGCAATGGCAGGTAAAACTGATTTTGTGATTGGGCACTGGAATAATTTATTCACTCTGCTTCCTATTCCGATCTCGGTCTCACAACGAAAGAAAATTGATATTGAAGGCGAATTGTGGTGGAATGTTCTTGAAACTACTGGTCAGCCTGTGCTAATGAAGAATTAGTAAATGAAGTGAAGGAGTGATAAAGTGCAGGAAGAGAGGAAAGCAAGAAATTTTGTGAGATAGTCAGTCATCTGTAAACAAATTTCAGAAAGAGCCACAACACACAATATTTCTAAATGTGAGAATAATGTAACTTATTTCAATAAATGTGTAACATTTGTCCTATTAAAGATGCTCAACTTAGGTCTTTCTAAATTCATATAAAAAATGAAAAAAAAGGAAGAAAACAGTAAGCTTTCAGCAAGGATGAAAAACAATAAAGAGAATAGGAGTATTCCTGCACATCCATTGTATTCCGCCGGGGAAGATTTTTACGAAATCTATCACGAAGAGAACAAAATTAAGGAAAAGAGTATTTCTAAATCGAATATTACCTGAGGAAATATCCTGAATCAATGATTATTAACTCATTTTTTCTAAAAATCATTCATTGACATGAAAGAAAAGGATGAAAGTGGTAACCTTTCTGCCAGGCAGAAGAACCGAAAAGAAGCTAAAAATCTTGACGGATACCCGTTGTATTCTTCGGGAGAGGATTTTTACAGTAAATTTCAGGAAGATAATAATGTAGATCCTGCAAATATTTGCTCGACGGATGGGTCAATAGAAAATGTAGAAGTTTCAACGGAGAATGTAATGGATTCTTCTAATGAAGTCTCAACTGACAATTTAGATATTCCGGGATCAGAATTGGATGATGATCAGGAAGAAGTCGGAAGTGAAGACGAAGAGAATAATTATTACAGCATAGGTGGTGATGATCATGAAAATCTTGAAGAGGATAAAGAAGAATAAAAGCACCCGAATGATGGATCAATTTCATAAACATTAAAAAACAATATCAGATGAAAAAAGTATTGATTGCGCTCGACTATGATCCTACCGCTAAAAAGGTGGCAGAAGTTGGCTTCGATTTTGCAAAAACAATGGGAGCCGAGGTTATACTATTGCATGTTATATCAGATCCGGTCTATTATTCTTCGACAGATTATTCTCCGATCATGGGATTTACCGGTTATCTGAATGCAGATCCGCTTGAACTAAATACAATGGAGGTTCTGAAAACCGCTTCTTTAAATTTCCTTGATAAAACGAGAATTCACCTTGGCGATAAAACCATTCAAACGGTTGTCGAAGAAGGTGATTTTGCCGAATCTATTCATAAGACGGCTAAAAAATTGCATGTCGATATGATTATTTTGGGCTCGCATAGTCAGAAATGGCTCGAAAATATTGTGATGGGAAGTGTTACCGAAGACGTTTTACGCCAATCAGAAATACCATTGCTTATCATACCGACTAAAAAACGGAAATAGTTTAAATTGTTTCGACATGACCTTCAAAATTCAATAATTGATATGAAGGAGAAAGAGGTTAATACCCGGCAATTGGTTCTTTTACGACACGGCGAAAGTGAATGGAACAAAGAGAACCTCTTTAGTGGCTGGACAGATGTTGATTTATCGGATCATGGCAAAGAAGAAGTATTGCAGGCTGCTCACTCCCTAAAAGATGACGGATTTACATTTGATGTCGCATTCACTTCAGTATTGAAGCGCGCCATCCGGTCATTGTGGATCGTGCTCGACGAAATGGATCTGATGTGGATTCCCGTCCTTCGGGAATGGCGATTAAACGAGCGCCATTATGGCGCACTGCAAGGGCTTAACAAGTCTGAAACAACTAAACAATATGGCGAAGCACAGGTCAGCTTATGGCGACGCAGTTACGATATCCGTCCGCCAGCCCTCGAAGAGAAAGATTCCCGACATCCGAGCCATGATAAGCGCTATCGACTTCTTCTTCCGGAACAACTCCCCGCAACAGAATGCCTGATGGATACGGTTACTCGTTTCCTGCCTTGTTGGCATGAAAATATTGCACCATTGGTTCAGGGAGGTCGGTCGGTTTTAATTGTTGCTCATGGAAATAGTCTGCGTGCATTGGTCAAGTATCTCGACAATGTTTCGGATGCTGATATCGTGGCTATAAATATCCCTACCGGAATACCACTTGTGTATGAACTCGACGAAAATCTCCATCCGATTCGTCATTATTACCTCGGCGACGAGGCAAAGATTCAGGAGGCAATTCTGGCTGTAGCCAATCAGGCAATAGTGAAGAAATAGGCGTCTTCTGTACTTGTCCTGTCATTGCCTTATTATAAAAGATCTCAACCATTCCATCACCAAAGTCATACGGTTGCAATTCGAAGATCACCTTGATTTATCCATGTATCAGGGTGTAAATGTGTGAATGATGTAACTCTTTGCTGAAATTGTGTAACAGACGTGCATGCAATGCCCATTACCTTTACCTCATAAACAATTATAAAAAAATAAAAAAATGAAAAAGTCTATTTTTGGAATTTTAATGATTTGCATGTTCAGTGTATCAATGGCATTTGCAGGCGAAGTAAAGACTGCAGATAATAATGTTGCTGTGCTTAAGACAGAGAACAAACTAACTACTGAAGAGGTCGCCAGTATGACGAAGCGTGTTGAAGAAATTCGGAACATGGATAAGTCAAATTTGACTTCTGTTGAAAAACGTGAGCTGCGTAAAGAAGTTAAAGGGATTAAAGAAAATGTTAAAAAGAATGGTCAGGTCATTTATATTAGTGCAGGTACAATATTACTGATTATCCTGATTCTTATTTTAATCTAATCAATTAGGTTCAGAGAGTTATCTTGATTTTTTAAGGATTAGGATCAAATAGTTCTCACACCGGTTGTCAAAAAGCCAGTCGCTCATTCGAAAGTGGGTTGCAGAGTTAACCCACACAAATCGTCATAGAGCGATCAATTTATATAAAATATGCAGCGCTATTAGTGTTGCATATTTTATTGACGGAAATTCAAGAAGTCCGAAACAGAGCAGGACTTATCAGTTTGCGTATATAGGATCAATATGTAAAAAATGCTCAGCTTTAAAATTGTGAGAACCGATTTCCTAACATATTCTTTTCGACAGGTTTTAATCATCTGTATCATCATAACTGGCTCTTTTATTAGGGGCTTATCGCAGGAATATTTTCAGCAGGAGGTCAATCATAAAATCAATGTCGCACTTGATGACAAGCACCACGAATTTAATGCCTTCGAAACGATTCAGTATATCAACAACTCGCCCGACACCCTTCATTTTATCTATTTTCACCTGTGGCCCAATGGTTATCAGAACAATAAAACCGCATTAGCGAAACAACTAATTAATTCAAACGGTAAGGAAAAACTATTCAACGATCCGGAATTAAGTGGATATATTGACTCATTAGACTTTAAGATTGATGATCAGCAGGTTCAATGGAATTTATTGCCCGGTCAGCCCGATATTTGCCAGTTATGGCTTAAGAAAAGTTTAAGTAATGGTGATACGATTATAATTACAACCCCATTTCATGTAAAAATCCCCAAAGGCGTAACATCCCGGTTAGGACATATTGGCGAATCTTATCAGATTTCGCAATGGTATCCCAAACCCGCTGTTTACGACAAGAATGGCTGGCATCATATGTCATACCTTGATCAGGGAGAATTCTATTCAGAGTTTGGCAGCTTCGATGTAAGCATAACCTTGCCGGCTAATTATATTGTTGGTGCAACCGGCAACCTTCAAAATGAAAAGGAAATGGAAATGCTGAATAAAATTGCCGCCGACACTTCATGGATAGCAGCTCTGCCTTCGCCGAAAGTTGATTTTCCACCTTCTTCAAATGAAGTGAAAACCCTTCGATACACAGAAAATAACATTCACGATTTTGCATGGTTTGCCGATAAGCGGTTCCATGTTCTGAAAGGAAAAGTTAAACTGCCTGACTCCGGCAGAGAAGTCACCTCGTGGGCAATGTTTACCAATCAGCAGGCCGAAATCTGGAAAAATTCCATATCATACGTGGATAGTGCGATAACGCATTTTTCGAAGTGGAATGGGGAATATCCGTATCAGAGTTTCACGGCTGTTCAAAGTGCCCTGAATGCCGGAGATGGAATGGAATATCCTGGAATTACTGTGATCGGAATTGCAAAAGATGCCTATACACTTGACGAAGTAATTACACACGAGATTGGTCATAGCTGGTATTACAGTGCGCTTGGTTCAGATGAGCGCCGTTACCCATTTATGGATGAAGGGATCACAAGCTCGAACGAGGTTCGCTATATGAACGAAAGGTATCCCCGGAAAAAGCTTTGGGAGGTCTATCTTAATAATAAAAAACTGGCCAGATTCTTTCATATCGACAAAATGCCGGTCAGGCAAATGCTTGAACTCGAATGGATGGCTCAGGCCCGCGAGAACTTCGAACAACCAATTAACCTGACGTCAGAAGACTATACTACTGTGAACTATAGTCTTATTATTTACAATAAAGCTGGAGCGGGGTTTAAATATCTGAGGTCTTATCTTGGCGATTCTATTTATGATTCAGCCATGCAGGATTATTATGGCAATTGGAAATTCAAACATCCGCAACCGGATGATCTGCGTAATTCATTTGAATCGTCCACAGGAAAAAACTTAACTTGGTTTTTCGGTGATTTCGTCGGTACAACCAAACGGCTCGATTACCAAATGGTTCGCCTTGAAAATCAGCAATTGCTTGTTAAGAACAATGGTGAATTGGTTTCGCCATTGGTGATCTCGGGAATGATTGGCGATTCAATCTGTTTCGAGAAATGGGTCGATGGGTTTGATGGTCAGAAATGGATTGAACTACCTAAGGGTGATTACTCCGAAATAATAATCGATCCAAGGCATGTAATGCCCGAATTGTACAGGCTCAATAATAACATCCGAAAGACAGGAATCCTCCCTAAGTCTGATCCTTTTCGTGTCCAACTATACTTTTCGCTCGAAGATCCTGAAAAACGATATCTCATGTATATTCCTGCCTTTAACTGGACCAGAGAGAATGGTTTAATGTTTGGCGTTGCATTACACAACGGGTTCCTTACGCCAAAACCGTTCGAATATTTTGTGATGCCATTTTTTGCATTCAACAATTCAGGTCTGGCCGGGTTTGGAAAAGTTGCTTACAATATTACACCCTTCGAAAAATTAATAAGGAAAGCAACCATCTCGCTGGAAGGATCACAATTCGGCGCTCCGGGTGATCAAAATTATCATAACCTAAAAGCAGGATTAGATCTCTATTTCAGTCCGGAGAAAATGAACAGACTATTCACGCAGAAGGTGTATGGAAAATATATAGCAGCATCCGATCTTTTTCAGATTGAACTTCAGCGGAAAGCAACGATGAGTTCTTACCTGCAGTTTGGATATCAGCTGAACAAGAGCAGTATCATCAATCCTTTCAACCTGTTGACTTCGGTTGAATCGGGTCCGTCCTATCTGAAAGCATCGATGGAGTTTAATTATAAATTAAGCTACAATGGAATGAAAAATGGATTGGATATGAGGTTGTTTGCAGGAACGATGCTCAAGAACAATCCTGACGTCCCTTTTTATGCGCTTTCAGCAGGCGGCAGAAGCGGACGTGAGCAATATCTTTACGAGGGTACTTATCCCGATCGTTTCAGCGCTTTCCCAACTAACTTCTGGTCGAGGCAGATGACCTTTACGGAAGGCGGACTGGTATCGCCTGTTAACGAGAATCTTGGATATAGTCGTTGGCTTATTTCCTTATCCTTCACAAGCAATTTGCCAAGGAAGGCAAGCAAGATACCAATTCGGCCTTTTGTTAATTTTCTATTGAACGATCACGGTCTAGCAACAGGTAATGACTCGCCGTTCTTTTATGAAGCAGGCTTAAAGGCAGGATTATGGAATTTTTTCGAGATCTATTTTCCTTTGGTTGTTTCAGAAAATATTACATCAGTCGCGGGGTCATTAAAAGACCGGATACGCCTTGTATTTAACCTGAATTCGTTTAGTCAGGTAAAATTAAATTCGGGTTTTGGGATCCAAATCCTGTGATAGTTTGTTACTTGAGTATAAATTTTACTTTCGTATATTTGAAATATTGTCAACGTTACTAAATTCATCAATATGTTTATTGACTATTATAAAATTTTAGGGATTGATAAAACGGCAGCACCAAAGGACATTAAAAGTGCCTACAGGAAACTCGCCCGTAAGTATCATCCTGATTTGAATCCGAATGATAAGGATGCGAATAAGAATTTTCAGCAGATAAACGAAGCAAATGAAGTATTGAGTGATCCTGAAAAACGAAAGAAATACGATCAATACGGCAAAGACTGGCAACACGCCGATGAATTTGAAAAGCAAAAACAATATCAGGAACAATCCGGTTCTCGTGGGCCAGGTTATTCTCGCGGACAATCCGGCGGAGATTTTTCCGATTTCTTTGAATCAATGTTTGGCGGGGCTACTGGTGAAAGCCGCAATGGAAGGCAAGCGAAATATCGCGGCGAAGATTTCAATGCAGAATTAAAGCTCGACCTCATCGATGCATCTAAAACGCAAAAGCAGACGCTTACAGTTAATGGAGCAAAGATAAGAATTACGATCCCGGCCGGAATTGAAAACGGGCAAACCATTAAAATCGCGGGACATGGTGGACCAGGTATTAATGGTGGACCAAATGGCGATTTATACATTACATTCTCAATTGCCAATCACGCTAAAATAAAACGTTCGGGCGACAATTTATATACAACTGTGGATTTGGATTTATACACCGCAGTTTTGGGTGGCGAAATCACCATCGATACTTTAAACGGACAGGTAAAACTAAAAGTAGCTCCTGAAACACAAAATGGCAGTAAAGTAAAGTTAAAAGGGAAAGGATTTCCGGTTTATAAAAAAGAGGGGCAGTTCGGAGATTTGTTTGTGACCTATGACGTTAAGATTCCAACAAAATTAACGGAGAAGCAAAAAGAATTATTCGCAGAATTGTCTAAATCGTAATTTTAAAACTTAAGCCATGCAAACAGAACATTTAATAGCAGTCAATGATTTCTGCATCAACCACAATATCGAAGTTTCATTCATTAGTTCATTGCAGGAAACCGGTTTGATCGAAATCGCTTTCGTTGAAGAAACAGCCTTTCTCGATGCAGACCAACTTCAGCAGGTTGAGAAATTTATGCGTTTCTATTACGATCTGGATATTAACCTCGAAGGTATTGAGACCATCACCCATTTGCTGCGGCGAGTGAATTCAATGCAGGAAGAAATTATAATGCTTCGAAACAGGCTGAGTCTATATGAGTAAACTCGAAACCTATATCAGGAAAATTTTAAAAGCAATCATTTGGGTTGCTGTTTGCCTTGTGCTTATTTTCGCTCTTATTGCGGTGGCTATTCAAATTCCTTCCGTTCAAACTAAGATTGTCCATTATGCCACAACATTTATCAGCAATAAAACCCATACAAAGGTTGAAATAAAAAATATCAGCATTTCATTTCCTAAAGCAATCGTTATTGAAGGTCTTTATCTCGAAGATCTCAAACAAGATACATTGGTTTATGCCCAAAAGGCAAAAATAAACATGGCGCTTTACGACTTATTAAATAATAAGATAGCGATAAATTCAATTGCACTCGATGTGGCAACTATCAAATTGCATAGCACCAAAGACGATCCTATTTTCAACTATAATTTTCTGCTAACTGCATTCAGCGATTCAACCAGCCAGACAAAACCCGATACGCTGTCAAAATCCAAATGGACTTTCGGTCTTGATCAGGTGGATTTGAAAAACGTAAGGTTTACTTACAATGACGAATTTGCAGGGATGAATGTATTCGTTATGCTCAAAAAATCGGAAATTAGCGTGGATGAGATTGACCTCGGAAAATCTGTTTATCAGTTCGATAAAATGTTTATTGAAGGTTTAACCGCAACTGTTCTGGCAAGTCAATCCGCAAACACGAAGAATAGTCAATCAACAATTATTTTGCCAAAAATTGGGGCAAAGGATCTTCAGATCAGTAATTCGATGGTCAGTTATACCGATTCCGTTGGCTATCTGTCCGTTATTTCGGTTATCCACAAGAGTGAACTCAATGATGCTTTCATCGATTTGCAAAAGCAGCTTTTGTCGTCTGATTATTTATTCTTGTCAAAAAGCAAGGTGGAGTATCATACTTTTAATCCTGAATTACAATCAGACACATCAACCAGAATTTCAACAAACAAAAATAATTGGAGCGTTACATTGAATCGTATCGCGCTGAGTGACGATTCGCTTAATTACAAATCAGGGAATAAGCTGCCACTAAAGAATGTTTTTGATCCGGATAATTTGGAATACAATCATTTAAATCTTGATGCGACGGGTTTCTTTTATTCTCCGGATCTGGCGAAAGTTACGGTTACCAAATTCAGCGCGGTCGATCAGAATAACTTTGAAATCGCAGGTTTTGAAACCGATTTTAGTATGGATCAACATTCCATCACGGCAAAGAAGCTGAGAGCAAACACTGCTAACTCAAGCATCAATGCTGATTTTAACATCCAATATTCTTCAGTGACAACTTTGATTGATTCCATGCAATTCCGTAATATCAACTTAGATATGAGGAGTGTGAGTTTCAAAAATTCCGACCTGCTCTATTTTAATCCGGAGCTTGCAAAACAGCCTTTCTTTAAAAATGCAAACAACAAAACATCCGTTTCAGGAAAAGTGAAAGGATCATTGAATAATCTAACCGGGAAAAATCTGAATATTCGTACAGGTGTTAATACGATTGTAAAGACCGATTTCATTATAAAAGGATTGCCACAAGTTCAGACAGCATTTTATGATTTCCCGAATCTAAGCATCATTTCCGGCAAGAGCGACATTGTGATGATTGCCGACACGATGGTTCCCAAAAGTATAGAGATGCCTGAAAATATAGGTCTTCAGGTAGTTTTTAAAGGAAAGATGAAGTCTTTTGAATCAACCGCCAATATGACCAGCAGTTTTGGAGCTGCAAATCTTATTGCGTCAATAGATCCGTCTGAAAATTTCAGTGGCAAAGTAACCATCAACACTTTAGATATGGGCAGATTGCTTAAGGATACGGTCATGTATGGTCCTGTAACATTAACTGCCGAAGCAAACGGACATGGATTGGATACAAATACGGTGAAGGCAAAAATAAAAGCCGATGTAACAGCAATTTACCTGAATAAATACACCTATCACAACCTTGCGATGGATGGCGCTGTCACTGGCAAGCAATTCGAAGGGAAGATTAATGCAAATGATGAAAATTTAGTGTTCGATTTTGATGGACTCGTGAACTTAAATACGAACAGGGAAAATTATAAATTCCGATTGGACGTAAAGGGTGCGGATCTCCAAAAGCTCAAACTCACCCAAAATGATTTTCGAATAGCCTTTGTAGCATCGGCTGATATAAAAGGTGGATCTGCAACTAAAATGAATGGAACGGCCGGAGTCACCAATATTATTGTTGCAAAGGATGGAAAAAAGTACGTACTCGATTCCTTTTTAACTGCTTCGGTAAACGAACCAAACAAAAGCGAAATCAATGTCAGTAGTGCCCTTATCGATATCAAATATACCGGAACTGTTTCGCCTGCCGCACTTCCAGAATTACTTAATCAATTCATAAACAAATATTTTAAATTTTCGGAACCGAGTCAGGTTATAACGAAAAGTGAGCAATCAAATTTCAGTTTCGAGATCCAACTTCACAATCACCCCCTGCTTTCGAAAGTTCTCTTTCCTCAGTTGAAAGAATTTGAGCCGGGAATCATTCAGGGAAGTTACGACAGTCAGAAAAACGACATGAAACTGAATGCATCTATCAAAAGAATGATTTATGGATCCACAGAAATTAGTGACTTTGCAATCGAAGTAAATTCGGATAACACGGCCCTGAATTATAAAATATCAAGCAGAGGCATTTCAAATTCACAAATCAATTTAGACAATTTTTCGTTTGACGGAAAGCTGGAAGGCAATAAAATATTTGCAAATATCTCTTCAATCGATGGTAAGAAAAATAAGCTTCTGATCAAATCGCAGATTAGCAAGGACAATGGAAACTATAAACTCACGCTCGATCCAAAGGAGTTCTACATGATGAATAATCGCTGGGAAATACCAGCAGATAACTATATTGCATTCGGAAAGCAGGGACTTTTGATTCACCATCTTTTTATTGATTATGCCGGAAGTCAGATCAATGTCGGTTCCGTTCATGATCAATTCAATGATGATCTGAATATTGCCATCAAAAGTTTCAAGTTGGATGATGTTTCCCGTATTGTAGAAAAAGATACCAGTTTGGTGAAAGGAAATTTGGATGGAAATTTATTGATTAAAAGAGTAGATAATTCGTATATTTTAGTAGCGGACGCTACAATAACCAACCTCGCCGTTCACGATATTCCAGTCGGTGACTTAACATTAATGGCAGGGAAATCAGGTGTAAATAAATTCGACATCGATTTGACTTTAGTGGGTCCGGATAATAATTTGAATGTAAATGGTTCCTTCATTTTAAGCGATGGTGGTAATTCTGTCAGCGTAAACACTGATATTCAATCGCTTTCGTTGAAAACTGCACAAGCTTTTTCGATGGGACAAATTACCGAAGCCGCCGGAACTATTAGCGGAAATATTTTAGCCGAGGGAAAGATTAATGCACCTGACATTACTGGCGAACTGGTATTCAACAATGCTTTTGTCACACCGGCCTACCTTAATAACCGCCTGGAATTAAAACATGAGACCATTCAATTGAAAAAAGAGGGTGTCTTCTTCAACTCCTTTACGATGTTGGATGTCGCTAAGAATAGTGCAATCCTTAACGGATCTGTTCAAATGAAACAATTCTCTGATTTCATTTTTGATTTGCAATTCAGCACCAATGACTTTTTATTATTCAACACTTCGGCAAAGGAAAAACAGAATTTCTTTGGCAGGATGGTTGTCGACAGTAAAATTGATATTAGTGGACCAATGAGCCTTCCGGTTGTGGAGGCGAAAGTGAAAATGAAAAAGGGTTCAAACTTTACATTCGCAGTTCCTGAAGACAAATTGACAACAGACAAGGGCGAAGACGTCGTCGAATTTGATAATTCATTAAAATTCAATCCAATTCTTTCGCGGGGCGAGAAAAAAGGAGGGCAAACAACCGGAATGTCTGGTTTCGATCTAACTTCTATTGTAGAAATAGATAAGGAGGCAACGCTCCGGTTATTAATGGATCCGGCGTCGACTGACTCGTTGGTGGTGAAAGGTGAGGCTGCGTTAAGTTTCACAATGGACCGAAGTGGGAAAATGAGTCTTACCGGTGCCTATAATTTAAATGACGGCAGTTACCTGGTATCACTTGAATCGGTCATCAAAAAGAAATTTGCGATTAAGGAAGGAAGTACAATTATTTGGAACGGCGATCCGCTGGATGCCAACATATCGATTGATGCAGTTTATTCTGTCAGGGCTTCACCATATGATCTTGTGGCCGATCAGATTTCCGGGTTAAGCGACGTTGACCAAGGAGGATATAAACAACGATATCCATTTATGGTTTTGTTGAAACTTCGTGGTGAAATATTACATCCTGAAATCAGTTTCGAAATACAATTGTCACCCGAGGATAAAGGAATCTTAAATGGAGCCGTGAATCAGAAACTGAGCATGTTGAACGAAGATCCATCAGCATTGAACAAACAGGTTTTTGCATTATTGGTATTGGGCAGGTTCGTTCAGGAAAATCCATTTCAATCCGAATCGGGTGGAACTTCAGCCTTAATACGGTCAACGGTAGGCAAGTTCTTATCTGCACAATTAAATCAGCTGAGTTCTAAATTGATACCTGGCGTGGAAATGAATTTTGATATTCAATCGTATGACGATTATCAGACTGGTCAAGCCCAGGGAAGAACCCAGGTGGAAATTGGGGTGAAGAAGCAACTCTTTAATGAACGATTATCTGTCCAACTTGGGGGAGCTATTGATGTTGAGGGAGCGAGGGCGCAGCAAAATTCGGTCAGTGATATTACCAGTGATGTAACACTCGAATATAAACTGACGAAAGATGGCCGGTTCAGAATGAAGGGATTCAGGCATAACCAATACGAAGGTGCAATTGATGGACAGTTGGTTGAGACCGGAATCGGTGTTTTATTTGTGCGCGATTTCAACAGATGGAGCAGATTATTCAAATCGCGGAATAGCAGAATTGATTCATCGAAAATACAAAGCAAAAATGATACGATCATTTCAAAATAAAACCTTCCCGATGCTTGTCTTCCTGCTTTTGGCAGCATGTACCGGCACAAAGAATTTGCCGAAGGGTGAAAAGCTTTATACGGGTGCGGAAATTAAAATAGAATCAGCAGAAAAAGTAAATAAGAAATTTATCAAAACTGTTGCAGCGACAGGTTTTCGTCCTTCACCGAATAAAAAGATTTTGGGAATGCGGCCTAAACTGTGGATGTACAATACTGCCGGTGAAGCACCCAAAGGCAAAATTAAAAAGTGGCTTCATAAAAACGGAGAAGCTCCCGTATTGATGCGTCATGTGAAGCCTGGAGTAACTTCAGAAATAATCGATGCCAAACTTTTCAACATCGGAATATTTAAAAGCTTTACGGAATCCAAAATCGTTGAAAAGAAGCATACTTTTAACGTGATATATACAAGTCATGTTCATACGCCTTTCGTTGTTAAAGATCTGATCTATGATATTTCGGATGATAGTTTAAGCCGGCTGATCCTTACAGAAAAAGATAAATCAATCATTAAAGCCGGTGATGATTATAACCTTGAAAAATTAAGAGCCGAAAGGATGCGGATCGATGATGTATTAAAGAATCATGGATATTTCTACTTCAACCCCGATTATTTGCTTTTCA
>JAAFHB010000380.1 GCA_010906965.1 Mariniphaga sp.
CTGCAGGATAAACCAATTGTCAGGCTTAATGTTTAAAGGAGAATTGATCCCGATAACTTCCGGTTCAAGCCAAAGTCCCGGAATCATCCCTTTTCCCCTTATTATAACTAACAAACTTTGCAAACCTTTGTCGAACCTGGTTTTTGATGGCTGCCACAAGCCAACTGCATCCCACCAGGTTTCGTTTTTTTCCGCATACCATCCGGCATCAATTACGTAATAATTGCAACCAATCATTGAAGCTGCTTCAATTAACGGAAGTTCTTTTTCAGTTGTTGGATCGCCGCCAAGGCAATTCATGTAATCGTTGAAAACCACAGGGCAGGTTTTAAAACTGGCATGTGGCTGTAAAATAGTCCGTCGATATTTAGTCAGAGCAGCAGCAGCCTCATCAAATCCACCTTTCACGCATCCCAAAGCAACAGGCACTGTCTGATAAGTTTCACCCGGCTTGAGATTCTTGAATGCCTGGCTGTGCATGGCATCAGGACCGCCCAGATAGAGATAAGTGCTTTTGTCGGAATAATTGGACGCTTCGGAATACCAGGAACCATTATGTTCGATCTGCCAAAACCAGGTAACTCCGGCCTTTACATTCTCAATCATTCCCATTGGCAAGTATTTAATGGATGACCAGGAGCCTATATTACTGATAGTTGCACTACATATATTAAATACTCCATTGTCGTTCCACCCCATTTCGGAGGGTTTTGCAGTTTGCCATTGTGCTTCCGCTTGCCAACTATTGAATGCATAATGAATCCGGATATTCTCCTCTGGTGAGCCATTGGTGATATCGTTGTAGTTATTCAGAATGGCAGAACTCAAGTAATCGATGCCAACGCTTACTGATCCTTCGTTTGTTACTTTTGTATACCTTCGAACTGTAGGCGAAACTGAATTCAATTCATAGACTGATTCTACTTTCAGGTTTTTTACCGTGTCTTTCTGAACAAGGATAATCTTCTTTCCTTGTGGCATATTCGATTCTTCTTTCCCAACAAATACAAGCCTCATTCCAGGATTACCGCCAGTGAATTTGGCACCATGATGGCTGGCCTGGTTCTCGCCGCTGCATTGCATCATTACTTCATTTCCGGAATCAAATCCCGGATTTGGTAATTTTTTTTCCGGAGCATATTTTTCGGGAAGCATTGACAGCAACCTCAAAAATTTATCATTTTGCAGTGTGAAGTCTATTTTTAATCCTTGATTGGAAATAGAAAAATTTGTTGCTTTTATCGGGATAGCCTGGCAAAAGGGTTTTTGACTCCATGCAAACAGCAGAACAATAGTGAAAAATGATTTAAACATATGACTCATATTTTTATGGCTGAAAGTGGGAAAATAATGTCTGATTAGAAAACGTTAAATTAATTTATTTGATTAAAAGATAAAAGTCAATTTTACTCTTACATTCCATGCTATTTTTCCTGTTTAACCGGTATTTCTCATTCGGGTTTAAGTTGACTGAATACTTTTTGTTGGCAAAAGTAATTTCTATTTGATTGGGACTGTTTTCAAACCGACATTTTTACCTTTCTCCGAACTCCAGGAAACAATTTTCAATGAAATCAAAAGCAGAAATACACAATTTAATATGCCAAAAGGCAAAATTATTCTCCGGTGTTTCATAAGCCTGCTTTATATGTCTCATTTTTCTTTAGTCCGGTTTTGAAAACACGTAATTCGATAATGTAGATTCCGGTACCCGTTGATTTCTCGTATTTTTCACCTTTTACAACCAATTTAAGCGTGTGTTTTCCGTCCGGAAGATTAAACTTGTGAAAAAGGCTCATGTTGGCTTCTTGCTGAAATCCACAACTTAAATACCAGGTGTTAATGCTTCGGATAAAAGTACCGTCGATGTAAACATCGGCATTCCCTCCATTTTTCTGCCAGTTCCCCTGGAGGCTAACTCCGGTTCCTTCAAAATCGATGCTAATTTCATCTCCTTTGTTTTCAGCATAAAGTGCTTGCTTGTATGGTTTCTTAACCCACCAGAAATCAATGTAAAACTCTTTCCAGTTGCCCTTCTTATTCCACTTTGTTGAATCGAAAATTGAAACACCATAATCGAAAACTACCTTAGGAAATGATTCCTGAAGTTCGGGCGCTTTGGGCTGTTGGATGGCAATTTGTACAATACTATCTTTTAAGGAGCCATTATTCGATTTTACAATATCCAACGCATATTTTAATGAAGTATTTACTGCTTTGTTAAACGAATAATCGGTATAATCGAAACATGAATCGGCAATTGACAAAACATCGGTTTGCATTTTTTGAGGTAAATTGCTGAAGCCTTTGATGACCCCTAAAACTGCCATGACATTTGACGGATTACAGTCGGAATCGTAGCCACATCGGGTAGTTATTTCCATTGTTTTATAAGCATCACCATCGCCATAAAGCAGACCAACCACGATAAATGCACCATTAAGTTTAGCATCAATGTTAAACTTGTCGTTGGCGCCACAAATATCGGTTTCACCCCATTTATCGTTTAATTTCTTCCATGTCGCCTTCCAATTATTTGGGTTTTGTTTGTGCAATGCTACCACATCCTTAATTGTCAAAGCATACTCACTCTGGGCTGGTATCGAAAGCAATGCGCGGTCGACTAACTTTTCAATATTATTTTCAAAAAAAGCTTCGGAATACAAGGCTGCAACAAATATTCCGCCATAAATACCATCGCCATAATTCATAATTGAGCCAATATTATTAGCCATTTTGCCAGCCGACTGAGGCATGCCGGGGCACATAAACCCGATATAGTCACTTTCAATCTGGAAATCAATATCATCGGCATGAATATTAAATTCAGGCATTCCTGATTGAGGAGGAAAAATACTGTCGATGAAGTTTTTCCGTGCCTGCAAATTGGCATGCCAAAGCATAAATCCGGAATTGGCCAGGCCTTCCTGAAGCTGTTTTGGTGTAGCTTGTAATCCATATTTGTCCATGCTCATCAGAAACGACAATTGCACATAGATATCATCCTGCCCGATACTGTTGTTGATTTCTGAGAGTTGGAGTGTGTCCTCATTAATTACTCCCAGGTATTTAAACTCCGATTTGGCGCCAAACGAAACACCAATCATTTTCCCTGCCCACCCTCCTGCAATTTTATCTTTCAGTTGAGCAATGGTGATCTCTTTGGTTTCGGTTTTCGAACAGCTACTTAAGCCTAATACGAACGACAGCAGCAACCATAAAAAAGTAAATGTTCTCATTTCTCCTAAGCTATTATTTAATTATTTTTCTTTATCAATTTTAACAATTTTACTTCGTGAGGTTTAACATTGGCTATGAACTTTCCTTTCAGATCGCCAATGTCTTTTTGCCGCCATACATCCCGAATTATATATTGTCCTTCAAGGCCAATAGTTTTCATATTCAGTTCAATATTGTGTTTTTGTATTCCGAAATTGCATAAGCCAACTACTACCGAGCCATCGCTAAGCTCTTTTGTCCATATCTCAAGCAAGTCATCAACTTTAAATCTTTTAGCCGGTTTGCCCAGAATATCCTGGTCAATGTCGATAACCTCGCGGTTCGACAGCAAATTGAAGGTAAAAGGATTGAGTTTGGTAAGGTCGGCGCCAATGAGGAGTGGTGCCGACATTAATGCCCAAACATTCCAGCTATTCCAACCCATTGGGGGCGTTAATGCCAACCCAGTGCCAACTTGTATTGTAAAGTTTTTTCTGGAATCCCCGAATTCATTTTTTGCCTTCAGAATGACACTATATTTGCCGGATGTCT
>JAAFHB010000381.1 GCA_010906965.1 Mariniphaga sp.
GCAGGCAATTGCTGATATAGAAACAGATACCAAATAATTGAGATTATTACAATTTTTGAAGGTAATCCTTTAACTCTACGAGCAATTCTTTTGATATAATCTTCAAGTCAATAAAAATTTGCTGAATGCTGTCCGCTTCTTTTTTATTTGCAGCGTCCTCCAATTTTCGGGTCAATTCTAAAGCTTTTGGGGCCATATAATTGGCAATTACACTTTTAAAACTATGGGCATTAAACGCCAGTTTTGCAAAGTCCATCTCATCAATATTTTCTTGTAAATTTCTGATTCTATCATCATATTCATTTACGAAAATCTCAATAACTTCAATGATAATTCCTTTATCGTAGTACTGGAAATTATCGTTAAACTTATCCCATTCAATTACTGCCATTTTTTTGAAATTTTTTATTTTTTGCTTAGCCTTTTAATACAGTCTTTAACACTATCACTCCAATAAGGAATTGTGATATTGTACATTTCTTTAATTTTCGATTTGTTTAAGACACTATAGAATGGTCTGGTTGCCGGTAAAGGATACTCCCTGGTCAAAATTGGTTTTATGTTGCAATTAATACCTGAAAAGTCCATAATAAATTTGGCAAAATCGTACCAACTGGCAACTCCTTCGTTGGAGTAATGAAACAAATCAGTTCCGGAATGTTGCACTGCAAAAGGAAGAATATCAAGAATCGTTTTTGCCAGATCTTTAGCATAAGTTGGTGTTCCAACCTGGTCAAAGACCACTTTAAGCTCGTCACGCTCAATGCCATATTTGATCATTGTTTTCACAAAGTTATTTCCAAAAGCGGAATATAACCATGCAGTTCGGAAAATAATCCCTTTGGTGGCATATTGACGAACCGCATCTTCTCCGGCAAGCTTACTTCGACCGTAAGCCGATAGAGGATTGATTTTATCATTTTCATTATAAGGCAGATATGACTTGCCATCGAAAACATAATCGGTTGATATGTGAATCATTAGGGCGCCTGCTTTAGCCGATGCTTTTGCAAGGATTTCAACCGCTTTTGCATTAATGAGATAGGCTGTTTTTTCATCCGATTCTGCATTGTCTACAGCAGTATATGCAGCACAATTAATGATTACATTAGGCTTGTAAGCTTTAAAATATGCTTCAACTTTTTGATGATCGGTGATGTCAAGTTCAGCAACATCTGTATAATTAAAATCAAAGTCGGGATAATTCTCAGAAAGTACCCGAATCTCATTTCCCAATTGACCATTAGATCCTGTAACTAGTATTCTCACAACAATAATTTAAGTTCAATAATTCAAAATTTATCCTGATAAGGCATCAGTTAAATAACTGATGCCATTATCTTATCTAAGAGAACATTCAGCATGATAATCAGCTAAAGTTTTACTTAGTAAGCGCCTTTATAAAATCGATGCAAAGTACTCAATTGTTTTAGAAAGTCCCTCTTTAAGTTGAATTTTAGGTTCCCAATCAAGCTCTTTTTTTGCCAGATCAATATTGGGCTGACGTTGTGTAGGATCATCCGGAGGCAGAGGCATTCTGATAATCTTTGATCTTGAATTGGTTAGCTCAATGACTTGTTCGGCTAATTGAAGAATTGTGAATTCATTTGGATTACCAATATTGACGGGCCCTGTGAAATCTTCGCGCGAAGCCATCATCCTTATCATTCCTTCTACAAGATCGTCAACATATTGAAAACTACGTGTTTGTTGACCATCTCCATAAATTGTAATATCATCACCTTGCAAAGCTTGCATAATAAAATTGGAAACAACCCTGCCATCATGTGGATGCATCCGTGGTCCGTAGGTATTAAAAATTCTGATGATTTTAATCCTAACATTATTCTGCTTGTGGTAATTTATGAAAAGCGTTTCTGCCGATCGCTTCCCTTCATCGTAGCACGACCGTTCACCGATCGGATTCACATGGCCCCAGTAACTCTCAACTTGAGGATGAACCTGAGGATCACCATAGACCTCGCTCGTTGAAGCCTGAAGTATTTTGGCTTTTATTCTTTTGGCGAGTCCCAACATATTGATTGCCCCCATAACAGAGGTTTTCATTGTTTTAATTGCATTATACTGATAATGAATAGGAGAGGCGGGGCATGCCAAATTGTAAATTTCATCAACCTCAATAAAGAACGGCATTGTAACATCGTGCCTGAT
This sequence comes from Mariniphaga sp., assembly GCA_010906965.1. Taxonomy (GTDB): domain Bacteria; phylum Bacteroidota; class Bacteroidia; order Bacteroidales; family Prolixibacteraceae; genus JAAFHB01. The sequence goes on from JAAFHB010000381.1 coordinate 2,173, forward strand.
CAATTCGAAGAAGGGATTATTAATCAAATGAACGATATTTTGCTTTTGACCAGTGAAATAATTATCGAGGCAAACTACTTCATTTCCTTCTTTGAGTAGTCTGTCACAAAGATGCGATCCAACAAAACCAGCTCCACCGGTGACGAGAACTTTTTTCTTAATCATGTTTTTATTGTTATTAGTTCAGCACCCAACTTTGGAGTTAGGTGCTGAAAATTTGGGTTAATAATTATTTTGAGGTGTCAATACCAATACAGAAATAGTCGAATCCCTGGCGCTTCATCTCAGCAATTTCGTAGATATTTCTTCCGTCGAAAACAACAGGGCTATTCATTAATTTTTTGATTATCTTGAAATTGGGGAACTTAAATTCAGGCCATTCAGTAATTAACAAGAGGCAATCCGCATCGATCAGTGCTTCATATTGATCTTCGGAATAGGTGATAATATCGCCGATCATATGTTTCGCCTCTTTCATGGCAATGGGATCATAGGCTTTTACTTTTGCTCCGGCTTCAATTAACTTTTTAATAATGACCAAGGAAGGTGCTTCCCGCATATCATCGGTTTGTGGTTTAAACGATAATCCCCACAGCGCAATAGTTTTGCCTTTTATATCATTATTATAATATTTGAGGATCTTATTGAAGAGGACTGATTTCTGATCCTGATTGACTAATTCAACTGCTTTTAAAACTCGTAATTCATAGCCAAAGTCTTCGGCGGTATGAATCAATGCCTTAACATCTTTTGGGAAACACGAACCGCCGTAACCGATGCCGGGGTAAATGAATTTATTACCAATTCTTGAGTCAGAGCCAATTCCCCTGCGCACCATATTGATATCAGCCCCGACAATTTCGCAAAGGTTAGCAATGTCATTCATAAAACTGATCTTTGTTGCCAGCATGGCATTCGCTGCATATTTGGTCATTTCGGCAGAGGTGATATCCATGAAAATGACAGGGTGGCCATTCAAAGTAAATGGTTTATAGAGGCTTTTCATCAATTCTTCAGCTCTTTGCGAATCGAGGCCAACAACAATGCGGTCAGGTTTGAGAAAATCATCAATTGCAGCACCTTCCTTCAAAAATTCCGGATTTGAAGCAACATCGAATGGAATGTTTACGCCCCGTTTATCCAATTCTTCCTGCAATGCCTGTTTCACCTTTAGAGCGGTGCCAACAGGAACAGTGCTTTTGGTCACGATCAGCAAATAATCTTTCATATTTTTGCCGCAATCGCGTGCTACACTTAATACATACTGAAGATCAGCACTTCCGTCTTTGCCGGGAGGAGTGCCAACCGCGGTGAAAAGTACCTCACAATCCTCAAGAGCTTCCGAGATATCGGTCGTAAATTGCAATCTTCCCTTTTTCATGTTCCTGTGAACCATCTCTTCAAGTCCCGGTTCATAAATTGGGATAATGCCGTTTTTTAAATTCTCAATTTTCTTAGAATCGATGTCAACGCACACGACTTCGATCCCTACTTCTGCGAAACAAGTTCCGGTTACCAGACCTACGTATCCACTTCCAACAATTGCGACTTTCATTTTA
>JAAFHB010000382.1 GCA_010906965.1 Mariniphaga sp.
GAAACGAGCACTTGTAAACTGAGGAAAAGCTGTAGCGTTGTTTGCAGTAACAAGGTGACCTTGTGTAAATATTTGCTCGGTATTGGTAGCGCTGTTGAGAACTGCTTCAGTAAATAAAGCGGCATAACTAGGCATTATACTGTATTTCTTTGAATCGATTACCGATTTTGCAGCAGCAGCGGCAATTACCCAATCGTTGTTTTGCAAAGCAGCACGCGCTTTATAGGACATGGCGGTGCCCCAGGTTACACGGCCCAATGTTTTTACTGTTGAAGCTGCCAACAATTCAGCCGATTTATCAAAATCCGCATATATTTTTTTCAGAACTTCGGCTTTTGCAGTGCGGGTTACAGCCTTCCCATCAGCTACTGATGTTACAGGCTTATCCAGATAAACTACATCGCCAAATATGTTGGTTAAACGCAGATAGTAATAAGCACGCAGAAAGTAAACCTCACCCTGAAATTGTTTAACTTTATCAGCAGCAATTTTATCTTTGTTGGCTTCAATCTTTTCGAGCATTAAATTGCACCGGCCAACTCCCTGATACATGGAAAGCCATAAAGACCTGAAATATCCTTCTTTAAAGTCAAGACTCGACAACAGGAAATTTTGGGCGAAACCACCACCACGGATAAACACTACATCGGCTAATGCATCCCAGCTATACTCCGGAGTCAGATATCCATTGTTTGGCTGTACAACAAACGAATAACAGGCGTTCACACCTCCCTGAACTTCGGTTTCATTGGTGTAGAATGTCTCTGCTGAAGGGACATCCAACGGATAGCGTTCCAGTGCTTTGTCACAGCCTGTAACAAGCAGTAACACTAAAGAGATATATAATAAATTCTTTTTCATATCGCAATTTTTTTATTTCTTATCTTTAAATTTCACTAAAATTTCACTTCAACTCCAAGTGTGTATGTTGAGAGCAAAGGTGTGCTGTTTTGAATAGTTTCAGGCGATTCAGGGTCCATTCCCTGTGGCATCTTACTAATTGTAAGCAGATTAGTTCCGCTGGCAAAGAAACGAACACTTGAAATTGCTTTGTTTTTCAACATTTGAGCCGGCAAAGTATATCCCAACTGAACATTCTTCAAACGCATATAGGCTGCATTCACCAACCAGAATGAAGATGGCTGAAGATTGTTGGACTGCTGGTTGATAGACAAACGCGGATAGGCTGCATTAGGATTAGGATTGGCTTCTGACCAGTGGTCAAGATGTTGCACTAAGGCAGTTCCTGCATTTTGGAATGGATAAGACGACCAACCTGAAAGATAACCGTCGCGTTTACCAACACCCTGAAAAAACAAGGCAAAGTCAAAACCTTTATAAGCAGTGTAAACATCCAGTGAATAGGTGTAACGCGGAATTGGGTTACCTAGCACAACACGGTCACTACCTGTTAATTTATTATCGACTGCATCAAATATGCCATCACCATTTGTGTCTACCGTAAACTGATCAACATATCGAATATCACCACCCTGTAATTTGCCATATTGAACAACCGGATTAGCGCGGGCTTCAGCAAAAGAGCCGAAAAGACCATCGGACTGTAAGCCATAGATAGCATCAATCGGCGAACCAACCTGTTTCACATGTACCCCACTTACCTGAGGTGCCAAACCACCTAAGTTTGTTATTTTATTTCGCACATCCGACAAAATACCTGTTACCTTGTAATAGAATTTTCCAATGGTATTGTTATGTGAAACGGATAAATCCCATCCTTTATTTTCTACTGAACCTGCATTTTGTTTAGGGGAGTTGGCATAACCCATCACACCAGGAATAGCGATATTCAGCAGAACATTTCGGGTATCTTTCTTATACCAGTCGAAGGTTGCATCTAATTTTCCTTTAAAGAAAGAAAGGTCAGCACCAAAGTCAATCATACGGGTCGATTCCCATGTAATATCAGTTAAAGCATAATTAACCGGAGCATAACCAGGATTTAAAGTACCACCAAAAACGGCATATTGATTGGTAGCAACTGTTAAAGCAAACGGATAATTTATTGGTTTACCATTGCCATCGAAACTACTTTGATTCCCCAATTCTCCCCAGGAAGCACGCAATTTACCATTGCTTAACCAGTTGAATTTCTGCATAAAATTTTCAGAAGAGAAACGCCATGCACCCGAGAATGAAGGGAATACCCCCCATTTATATCCGCTGGCAAAACGTGAAGATCCGTCATAGCGAACGTTGGCTTCCAACAGGTATTTACCGGCATACGAATAGTTTAAACGTCCAAAGTAGGACATCAAAGCCCATTCACTCGAATAACCACTGTTGGTCATGCCGGTTGGGTCGTAAGCATTGATTTCTTCAAACTGCTGAAAATTATTTACTTGCCTGTAAGCAGATAAGGTATTGTAATTGTTGGTCAGGTACTGGAACCCACCAAGAACTGTAATATCATGTTTTCCTAACGATTTGGTATAATTGGCCAGGATGTTGATGTCGTCCTCTCTGGTTTTATCTCTTGTTTCATTTATATAACCATAGTTTGTGAAAATTCCGAGCGACTTGTACAGTACCAACCCAGTCTTATAATCGATGACATCAGTTGTTTTATTCAAATTTTTGTAACTGCTGCTAGAGAGCTTTGGGCTAAATGAAAAATCGATCTGCATCCCTTTAAATGGTGTAATTTTAGCATAGATCTTTGCCAAGGTTTCCTGATAATCTTCATATCTCATATTCAATCCATCATAGATTGTTTGCATTGCATGGGGCGTTCCAGCATAACTTGTTCCCCAAATTCCATTCGAATAGCGGGACTGATAAATTGCAGGTTGTCTCATCAAATTTTCAATTTCAGTATTTGGGGCAGCATCTTTGATCTTCGTATTCCGAATAGATAAATCAAATCCAACCTCCACAAATTTATTCATTGTATAGCTGTTATTTGAACGAACACCATAACGTGAATATTCAGAATTTGGAATATGGGCATTTTGCCATGCATAGTTAATCGAGGTATTTGATCTGAACTTTCCATTCCCTACAGAGAAACCAAGGTAGTGTTGGGTGAGGTCCGCCCGCTTTTTCCAGGCTTCACGCATCATATCCGAGTTTGGATAAGCATCACGGTCTGTTGAATTTTTCCAGGTATCAATTTTCTCGGTTCCATAAATAGATCCTCCGGGAACTCCAAGATCATTGCGCAAGTCGTTGGCATTGGCTTCATCATACATGCTCATGTAGTCCCATGCATTGGCATTTTTTGGAATTGCCAGTGGTGAAGTGAAACCTACGGAACCTTTATAAGTTACACTCACATTATCTGTTTTTCCGCGTTTTGTGGTTATCAAAATTACACCATTGGCCGCACGTGAACCATAAATAGAAGCAGACGCGGCATCCTTTAAAATAGACATATTTTCGATGTCATTCGGATCTACAGCGTCAATTGAAGACGAAATACCATCCACTAATACCAAAGGATTATTGTCATTCAACGTACCTATACCACGAATACGGATGGATGTCCCTTCTTTACCAGGTTTACCATTGTTCGATGTTACGGTTACACCGGCAGCCATACCCTGCAATGCCTGCGAGGTCTGAACGGTACTTCTCTTTGCCAGTGCCTCACCTTTGACCGATTCGATAGAACCAGTCAGGTTGACTTTCTTCTGTGTTCCATAACCTACAGCTACAACTTCCTCCAGTCCGATTGAACTTAGCTGTAATTTTA
>JAAFHB010000046.1 GCA_010906965.1 Mariniphaga sp.
GCCATGCATTCGCCATTTGAGTAATTGACCCTGATTGAATGATCACTGCTGTTATCCCAAACAACAGTGGCAGAGTTGGTAGTTAATGTTCCACCGGAAATTATTTGTCCACCCGAAATCATCCAATTATACTTTACCTTCCCAGGTTGGGTCATATACAAAATACTACCGCTGTTGGCACAAACGTTTTGCGGTCCCGAAAGAGTTGGTGCAGGAACCGGTAAGACAATAATTTCGCTCATGAGCGGAAAACTTGCAGAACAGCCATTACTATTTGCGTAATTTACGGTCATTAAATATGAACCGGGGTTATTCCACAAAACAGTAATTGAATTAGATGCACTGGTTCCATCGGCTACGGTAATACCTTCACCGGCAATCCATCGATAATCCGACATACCTGCCTCTGTCGTAAAAGTTACAGGTGATCCTGCGCAAACTACCGTAGGACTTGCAATCGCTATTGCCGGCAATGGATTAACTTTCACGCTATAAACCGCCACCGAATTCCCTGTACAGCCGGCACTATTACCATAACTAATACTTACAGTTTGATTTCCGACAATGTACCAGTCAACTGTTATTGAATTTGTTCCTGCACCACTTTTAATTGCCCCGCCTGCTGAAACAACCCAATTATAGTTATCCATTCCCGGTTCGGTCGTATAAATAACGCCCTTCGTTCTTGCACAGCTTTTACTCAATCCTGTTATGGTAGGGCTAAGGTTCCGGACTTTCACCTCTGCATAAACAGGAGTACCTGCGCATGTGCCATTCGAAGATAAGATTGTATAACGAACGATAGCAACAGTTGTTTCTGTATTAATAAGTTGTTGAGCAATCGTTGAACCGGTGCCACTTGCAGCACCTAAAACTGTTCCAGAGATTGTTTCGGCACTCCAACTATAATTTACAATACCATCTGACGGCTTGAGCTGAATGGTTGCAAGTGAACCGGAGCAAATTTCCTGAGTTTCCGGAAAAGCAACTATTAACGGCGAAGGATTAACCTTTACGGAAATATTTACGGGGACAGTAGAAGAACACCCTGCATTATTTAAGTAACTAACACTTACATTTTGCACTCCAGCGGTTTTCCATACCACTGAGATACGATCGGTTCCGAAACCAGCAGAAATAGTACCGCCGGCCGACACCTTCCATAAATAAGAAGACATTCCTGGTTCTGTTGCGTATTCGACAGCGCTCAATCCCTGACAAGTTTCCAAAACGCCTGTAATGGTTGGATTCTGTAATTGATTGACAGTAACGTTAAAAATTGAAGGGATCAACGAGGGACAAATTGCAGTTCCTTCATAATTTACTTTCACAAACTGATTGCCAGGCGTATTCCATGTCACTTTAATTTCGTTAGTTCCAATCCCTGTTGTAATGTTGCCACCAGGTGATAATTCCCATGTATAATTTGACATTCCGGGTTTGGTTGTATACTTCACATTTACAGAACCAGCACAAGCAATGCTTTCACCAGTAATGACAGGTAATGACCGGGGATTAACGGTGACATTAACAACTGCAGGAATTGTTGACTCACACCCTGGTTGCGTATAAATAATACTTACCGTCTTTGTACCGGGATTGTTCCATTTTATTTCAGCGGTATTTGAGACAGCATCACCACCCGAAATCAATGTGCCTTCTGGAGAGATTACCCAAACATAATTCGTCATTCCGGGCAATGCCGTATAAATATTGCCGGATGATTGTTCGCAAATACTTTCAGGCCCCTCAAGCAAAACAATTTGTGAAGTATTGACGGCAACATTATAAACCAATGGAACCGCGGCAGTGCATCCTTTGTCGTTTGTATAATTCAACGAAATAGATTGATTGCCTTCCTGATTCCATGTAACTGAAATTGTATTTGAATTTAATGTACCACCGGCGGTAATCGTTCCGCCCGGAGAAACTGTCCATTGGTAATTTGTCATACCGGCATTGGCGGTATAAACAACGTTTTCCGAATCAATGCAAACAGCCGCAGGTCCATGAATTAAAGGAATTGGCAATGGATTAACTGTAATAATCACAGACTTACTTGCGGAACAACCTGTCAATACGGTTGTCTCGGTAAGAATATATTCAGTTGTCAGCAACGGGGTTACTGTCGGATTTGATGCAGATGAACCAAACCCTGCCGGTATTGAAACCCAGCTATAAGAACTTCCAACGTTTGCAGCTCCTCCTATATGAACAGGTTCTCCACTACAAATTGTAACCGGATTACCAGCATATGGCACTGGTAATGGATTGACGCTGACATTCAATATTGAAGGTGTTTGTGACGTACATCCAAACTGACTATAATTTAAACCTACCGTTTGATTATCCGCATCCTTCCAATCAATTGTTATTGAATTAGATGTTTGCGTATTTCCTGAAGTAATGACACCGCCTGCGGACACAACCCATTGATAATTCATCATTCCAGGGGTAGTAGAATAAACATTCCCTTTGGAATTGGCACACACAATCGCAGGACCATTTATTACCGGATTTGGAAGATTGTTGACCTTCAATTTCACAGGTGTTGCAACTGAAGTACCACATTCATTGGTTGCTGAAAGCAAAATATCATAGGTGCCAGCTGCACTATAAGTAATTGCTGATGGATCTTTCAATGTGGAAACAGAGGGCATTCCTCCTGTAAATTGCCAGTTATAATTACTGGTCGTCTCTCCAAAGCAATCATTAACCAGAGCTGTCGGAGTGATTGTTTGATTGACACATATTGCATTTACCGGATTAATTTTGACGGATGGAACTTGCTTAACCATGATCGTTTTAAAAGTCGAGATTGTTCCGCAACCATTCGAAACCGTTAGATTAATCCGGTAAGTACCGGCGTTATCGAAAACAAATGAAGGATTGGCGGAATTTTCATTCGAGCCAGTATTAAAATGCCAGGAACTTGCATTTGGCAAACAATTCACTGAGCCAACATAGTTACTCACGGTCCAGGTATATATCAAATTGCCACAGGTGTTTTCTGTAATTGAGTTATTAACGACAGAAACCGCTGTTCCTTTGCAAACTGTAGGTGTAGAAAGGGCAAAATCTGCAATGGGTTTGGGACTGATACAAAGAGGCAGCGGCAATGTGGTTCTCACTGAAACGCATTGGCCATTACTGGAAGTTAAAGAGACGGAATAATTTCCAGAAGCAGTGTAGGTATGCGATGGATTTTTATCGGTGGAAGTAATACCGTCACCAAAAGTCCAAAGATAAATATCGGATGTTGAATTACAATTGTATCCGGAACCCGATTTTGTCAGGTTATTAAATGAAATAGCGGTATTTATACAACCATTGTCATTCACAGAAGTTGAGAACTTAGGAATAGGTGATTTATATACAATAATTGCTCCCATGTTTGCAGGAGTTGCAGTACAACTATTGATCGCTTTAACCTTGAAAGTGAACTGCCCATTTATGCCTGGCGGATCACACGAACTGTTAATGTAAATGTGATTGATCACGTTGTTATCAAGTACTTGCTGAAGTGTTTTAGTTTCAATCGCAGAACCATCGCCATAATCAATTTCATAATATGTGCCTGGTGCGTTATTCGCAGCTTCCGTAATTGTAAAACTCAGTGCTAATGGACTGCAGCCAATCGTATTACCGCCATTGTTACTTATTCCGATTGCCGGATTACTCTGATTCGAAACGGAATATGATTTAACTGTTTCAACTCCGGCATTATCAATCGCAGTAAAAACAAGACTGAAAATTCCAAGGCTTAGATAGGTATGAATTGTAGAGGTAAAATTTGCAGGATATGTATCAACAGTGGAACCATCACCCCAACTAATTTTATAGGAAGCAATGTTTGCTTTATCTGTCGAAATATTGTTTACCGTTAATATATAATCGGGATTAAGTTTTGTTGGCACAAGGTCGCAATTGCCAAAGGGGGTTATTTGATCAGCATCTTCAAGGAGTGGGTTCTGTCCGTTAGCCGAAAAAGCGAATGTCAAAAACAAACAAGCAAAGATGTAACTTACAATCCTTGAAAATTCACCTATATAAGCCTTTGTCTTCATCTTTTTGTTTTATTTCTCCGTATTTATACAAAGTCATAAATCGTAATAGTAAACTATTTATTCACACGTCAAATTTAATCATTATTTTTTACATTTATAGCACATAAAGTAAATATATTTACAACAACGTAAATATATTTTACCATCCTCTGAGTAATTTAAGATTTAAGAAAAGTGAATAAAGCGAGAACTAAAAAGAGTATTAAAAAATCCTCAGATTGCGAGGCTGTTCCTTATTGAATCGTAATCCGGTACGTTTTGCAAAGCAATCGAAGTATTTTGCACCGCATCCAAAAATCTCACCCATTTCGAACATCAATGAGATTTCGTGGGCACCTGATCCATAAGCAGCCAATGAAGAAAGCTGTATGTCATAACTATAGGATATCCGGAAAGATCCACGCTCCACACCAACCATCAACACGACTGCATCACTATCGAGAAACTGGTTGTCGACATTTTGATTTTTAAAGATCGGGAATCCCCTGTACCAAACACCAAATTCGAGGAACCGGCTGTACCAATAAGCGCCAATATCAAGCTGTTTAAACCCATTTTGATACTTGAACCGATAACATAACGATGCAGTTCGTGACTGTTCTACCCTGCGCGAACGTTCGCTCCAAAAATTAAAGCCGCCAAAATTGACAATTTTCAAAGGCATAAATGCCCGTTCTCCAATAAACGAATAACTTGGCCGAAGAAGATGATCGGCTGTAAGTCCAATCCAAAATTTGGGAGAGAATAAAAACAACGATGAAGCCATATCAAGGTAATTCGCCCTGGTATCGGAAAAATACTCGAGATTTCCGGAATAAGAACCGGAACCAGTACCGTCAGGGAAAATAAGTTTGCTTCTGTCGAGACTTTTTTGACCAAACGTAAACTGCATACCCGGCACAAATTGCCAGTAATCACCAAGTTTCACGCGGTATGAATATTGTAACCCCAAATAAGAAGTATTCAGGCTTGCAGTTCCTGCCTTATCGGTTACAAAAACCACCCCTACCCCACTTTTGTACATATTTAAATAGGTATCAGCGGCAAATGCATAAGTTTGATAAGTTTTGGAGATGCCTGGCCACTGATTCCGATAATTAGCAACAAAACGAGTACCACCAGATGACCCGGCTAAAGAAGGACTTAAAATATTAGGGGCAGAGTAAAACTGTGAAAAATGGGGGTCCTGAGAATAAACCAATTTCACAGAATAAAAGGATAAGCCTAATATGATATAAATAATTCGACTCCTCATAGCAAATAACAACGCGTTAATGTCTGAAAATTGATAACAACAACTCAAATTCCCTCAATTTAATGCCAAAAAAATAAATCGCCAGAAGAAATCTTTTCTGTCACAGGACGATCAACTTTAAGCTGCGTCAAATTTACGAAAAAAATATAGCTCAAATCATCAATAGTAAAATTATTCAACCTGAATGTGATATTTTTTACACACTGTAAATATTTAAGCTGTTCCTGATTGTTGTTTTAGGGATTTGAATGATTAAAAAGGAACAGGATTTTTGTGAATTTTAGGATTCATAGTAAATGTCAACATCTAGCAAAGTCTTTTTGCTTTGATTTTCCAATTTTTATTGGTTCAACGGACAAATTGCTTGGTGCTGCAATTTATTTCGACTAAGTTTGAAAAAAAGAGAAGTTGGAAATAAATAAAACAATACTTGGAATTGATCCCGGATCGAATATCATGGGATATGGAGTCCTTAAAATCATAAAAAACAAACCTCTGATTGTTGCCCTTGGGGTTATCAAAACAGCTGGATTTGCAGGACATTACCAAAAGCTAAGCCATATTTTCGACCGGACACTTTACCTGGTTGATGAATACAAACCGGATGAAACGGCGCTTGAGGCCCCCTTCTTCGGTAAAAATGTTCAATCGATGTTAAAACTTGGCAGGGCTCAGGGTGTGGCAATGGCGGCATCGTTGTACAGAGGTATTCCCATCTTTGAATATGCACCACTGCGAATCAAACAAGCAATTACTGGAAATGGCTCTGCTACCAAAGAGCAGGTCGCCTATTTTTTGAAGCAAATGTTTAATCTTGATATTATGCCCCATGACCTTGATGCAACAGATGGTTTGGCAACCGCTGTTTGTCACTTTCTACAGTTAAAAAACCCTGTAAGTGATGGCTCATGTAAGAATTGGGAAGCGTTTATCCGCCAAAATCCGGATCGGGTAAAATAGATTAAAACTATACAGCCCGCAATAAAATGGCTGTTAGGCAAATTGACCAGCAATTTTGGCAGCGGTTTCGGTAAATACCTCGGTGGTAAGTTTCAATTTTGGTTTTGAAAAATTAATGTCACTCTCGGAATTCATAGGCACAAGATGAATGTGAGCGTGAGGAACTTCAAGTCCGAGAACCACAACACCCACTTTCTTACAAGGAATCGCTTTTTTAAGCGCAAGTGCAACTCGTTTAGAGAAAAGCATGAGTCCCAAATATTTTTGATCATCAAGATCAAACAAATAGTCAATCTCAACTTTCGGAATCACCAATACATGGCCCATTACAAGCGGGAAAATATCAAGAAAGGCGAGATAATTCTCGTCTTCAGCCACCTTATAGCATGGAATTTCGCCATTTACAATTTTTGAAAAAACACTTGCCATAACACTCAATATTTAAGACAATTACATTCCAAGTTCAATATTTATAATTTCGAATGGAATCACTCCAGATGGAACTTTAATCTCAACAGCATCGCCTATTTTCTTGCCCATAAGTCCCTGCGCGATAGGTGTATTCACACTTATTTTTCCTTGCTTTAAATCGGCTTCATGCTCTGAAACGATTGTGTAAGCCATTGTAGAATTATTCTTTGTATTCTTGATTGTAACCTTGTTCATAATCTGAACAACATCTGTTTCAATCTTTGATTGGTCGATAATTCGGGCACCTGCCAACTGAGTTTGCAACATCGAAATTTTAGCTTCGAGCATTCCCTGGGCATCTTTGGCAGCATCATATTCTGCATTTTCTGAAATATCTCCCTTTTCAATAGCTTCTCCTATATTTCTGGATATTGCCGGCCTTTCGACATTGATCATTTGTTCAAGGTCTGCTTTAAGTTTTTTCAATCCTTCTGCAGAGATATAAGTAATTTTGCCCATCTGGAAAAAAGTTTTGCTGATTACACATAAAAAATAAGAAGAACTCCGGCATGCCGGAACCCTTCCCGATCTGATTAAATACAAACTTAAAAATATTCTTCAAGAAAAACACAAATGTAGACTTGAAAAATGATTAAACTAACGATTTAAGTATACTTTCTATTCAATATTTCGGAATATACGACTGCTTTCCTCAGGGTAAACCCATCCCTGATCCTTGATTTATATCGAACTGCCGCAATATCTGATACGGGTTTTTGAGAAATAGGTAACGTATTTTGTGCTGCAATTTCTGAGTTTAACTTTAACTCCTGTTGATGAGTACTTTCGAATACTTCCTCCCGATTTTCTTCAGCTGTTTTTGCTTCAGCTAAATCATCCTCCCAATCATATTTTTCATCTTCAACTTCAGGCACAAGAAATTGTTCTATCGAATCAAAAATATTATGCACAGGGGCTTCATATCCCTTCATGGTCTCTGATCGTGTTTCAAGAACCTCCGGCACTGAAGTATCAGTTTGCATATTTTTTTTCCGTGCCGCTTCCTGTAACTCTTTTTTCTTCTTGTTTTGAGTGATTGCCTGAATAATTGAGGCAATAACAATCAGGATCAGAAATAAATAATCGCCGATAGCTGCATATTGAAATACTATAGAATTGACATTCATTTTTAACTATATTAGCATTCCATAAAAATAAACAAAATGTTGACGGTAAAACGTATTCGAATCTCAAAAATTACAATATTGGCAATAATACTTCTTTCAGCGGTTAATTGCTCAAAGGATCAAAACACTTTCCTTCCTTATACAAGGGTGAACCTGCAAATATCGCTGGTAAACTACAACCACTTAAAGATCCCCGGAAATTCTGTTTTATTCAAGAATGATGGGTACAGAGGCATTATCGTCGTATGTGTTGATCCCAATTCGAATCTTTATTATGCTTTTGATGCTTGCTGTCCGTATGAAAAAGACTATACAGGTATTGTATTGACTCAACCGATCAAAAATCTTCCATCTCAGCCAGGAACGATTTTCAGCAGCGATTTTTTCGGTAAGTGCAATAAATGCGGATCAGAGTTTAATCTGATGGGTGCCGGACAGCCTAATTCCAAAGGACCTGCAACTCATTATCTGCAAAGTTACAATATTAGTGTGGGCTTCGAAAGCCTGCTCGTTACAAACTAAACATGAAAAAAGCGGTAAGAGAATGCGTAAATGCATTTCTTACCGCTTTTACTATTTTCGGAATATATTAATACCTGTAATGATCGGGTTTGTAAGGACCATTTTTCGATATACCAAGGTATTCAGCCTGCTCTGTAGTTAAAACAGTGAGTTTAACACCAATCTGTTCAAGGTGAAGTCTGGCTACCTCTTCATCGAGATGTTTAGGTAAACGATAAACCCCGATTTCGTATTGTTTATTCCACAACTCAAGCTGAGCTAACGTTTGGTTCGTAAATGAATTGCTCATAACAAATGAAGGATGACCAGTTGCACAACCCAAATTAACAAGGCGTCCTTCTGCAAGCAGGAAGATTGCATGACCATCATTGTAAATGTATTTATCAACCTGTGGCTTGATATTGACTTTCGTTATTCCGTCCCATTTTTCGAGACGCGAAACCTGAATTTCATTGTCGAAATGTCCAATATTGCAAACAATCGCCTGATCTTTCATGGCTGCCATGTGCTCTCCGGTAATAATATCCAGATTCCCGGTTGTTGTAACAAAGATATTTCCTTCAGAAACTGCTTCATCCATGGTCTTCACCTCGAAACCCTCCATTGCTGCCTGCAAAGCGCAAATAGGATCAATTTCAGTGATGATAACCCTTGCGCCATATGATCTCATAGAGTGCGCGCATCCCTTTCCTACATCACCGTATCCGGCGATTACGGTCACTTTCCCTGCAATCATAACGTCCGTAGCACGTTTGATACCATCAGCCAGCGACTCGCGACAGCCATAAAGGTTATCAAATTTCGATTTTGTAACAGAATCGTTTACGTTGAAACCAGGAAACAGCAATTTCCCTTGCTCAACCATTTGGTAAAGACGATGGACGCCAGTGGTCGTTTCTTCAGATACGCCCTTGATTTCCTTCGCCTGACGATGCCAGCGATTTGAATCGGAAGCAAGTACCTGTTTTAAAACTTTATTCAATTCAATTTCATCCTCTGCACTAACCGGTGCGTCAAGAACTCCGGCATTATCTTCAGCTTCAAATCCGCGATGAATCATCATAGTTGCATCACCGCCATCATCTACAATCAGCATCGGACCAAAACCGTTTCCAAAATCAAGTGCCCGTTCGGTGCACCACCAATATTCGGCCAATGTCTCACCTTTCCAAGCAAATACAGGAACACCCGCCTCGGCAATAGCAGCAGCAGCATGATCCTGAGTTGAAAAAATATTACAACTACACCATCTCACATTGGCACCCAATTCGACTAAAGTCTCAATCAAAACTGCAGTCTGAATGGTCATGTGTAAAGATCCCATAATTCGGGCACCTTTTAAAGGTTTAAGCGCGCCATATTTTTTACGAAGCGACATCAAACCCGGCATCTCTTTTTCTGCGATTACAATCTCTTTTCTGCCAAATGCAGCCAGGGAGATATCTTTAACTTTAAAACTTTCACGCTGAGAAATCATCATGTAATTTATTAATTTATTGTATGTCTATTATTTAGATATAAAGCTGCTCTAAAATTTCACTGGAAAGAATACTTAATGCAAGTATGCGATCCTGAACCAACTGTTCATGCAACTCAACAATACCATCAAATTTTTGTTCATTACGGATCTTCGATACAAAATAGATGGTAATTTCCGAATTATAAATATCAGATTCAAAGTCAAAAATATGCACCTCAATACTTTTATGATCTGCATTATAATTAACAGTGGGACGAATACCAATATTCAACATTCCTTTGAAAATCCCGCCTTTAGTTTGAACAAAGACGGCGTAAACTCCATCACCAGGAACCAATTTATGATCGTCGAGTGTCTCGATATTAGCAGTCGGAAATCCGAGTTTGCGGCCCAATTGCTTTCCTTCAA
The DNA here is from genome assembly GCA_010906965.1 of Mariniphaga sp. Taxonomy (GTDB): domain Bacteria; phylum Bacteroidota; class Bacteroidia; order Bacteroidales; family Prolixibacteraceae; genus JAAFHB01. Next base: position 10,291 of record JAAFHB010000046.1, read on the forward strand.
TCACTTTTCCAGATAACGGATAACGATAACCAAGAAAGTGGTTTGCTTTGGGAATTTCACCTGCCTCAAGCGCCGAACGTATTTTTGTAGAACTAACAACCTTATTATCGACAAGCAATTCTGAAAGCTGCTCCACTTTAAAGTTCAACTCGTTAGAAAGTATTTCAAGTGAATTGAAATCACCTTTCCTCCCCTGTCCAAACCGATGATCGTAACCAACAACAAGGCTTGCCATATTCATCCTTCTAACAAGAATATTTTTAACAAATTCATTATAAGGCAGTTTGGAAAATTCACTTGTGAACGGATAAATGACGAGATGATCAATCCCGATTTTCTCCATCAAATTGATTTTTTCCTTTTTGGTAGATAAAAGTCTGAGTGAATCTTCCTGAGGAGCTATAACAATTCGGGGATGCGGATCAAAAGTAAAAACAACTGAATCTCCTCCTGAAAGAGTGCTGATCCGCTTTAACTCAGAAATGACTTCCCGATGTCCTAAATGGACACCATCAAAAGTTCCAATGGTAACCACCGGATTTACAGCTACGAAATTGTCTAAATTGTAATGAATTTGCACGCTACCAAATTTTCAGGTCGTAAAAATAGTCAAAATAAAATTGCAGAAAGCCCCCTCTACTATTATTGATCAATTAAAGCGAAGCAAAACGCAATCAGTTGATTGGTTTTACCAAGGAATTTATACTTTTGTTTCCATTGAATTCAGCGCTTAAAAAGCGGTAGGATTCTTTGAAAAAAAAGTTAAAATATTGATTAACAATTAGAATTTAGACTAATATCAAATCTTCGATGAAAAAAGCATTTTACCTTTTGATTGTTCTGAGTATCCTGTTCGCCTGCGGAAAGAAGTCCAACTTCACTATTTCGGGACAATTAGACGGTGGCGCCGGGCAAACGATTTATTTCAATAAAATTCTAATCAGCAATAAGTTACCTGACGATTCCATAAAACTTGATAAGGATGGAAAATTCTCATTCAAAGGAATCACCTCATCACCAGCCTTTTATTTGTTGAAACTATCGAAAAATAGTTTTGTAACTTTGCTGGTCGATTCTGCGGAAAACGCTTACATCCAAGGATCGTACAAAAACTTTACACGTGACTATAAGGTCAAGGGTTCAATAGGATCTGAAATTTTGCTTGATTTAGACAATCGGTTTTCTTCGGCAAAAGCGCAGGTCGATTCTTTACGAAAACTCTACAGCCTGCATAAAGATGATCCGCTTTTTGCGTCAAAAATAGAAGAATGGAATGCCTATTATACGGTTGTAAAAACCGATCATTCCAATTATGTCACTTCTTTTATTAAAAAGAATCCATTTTCACTCACCTCTGTCTATGCGCTCTACCAAAAATGGGATGATAATAGCTTTGTGGTGAACGATTTGCAAACGATGAAAACCGCTGCATCGGCTCTATTTTCGGTGTATCCTAAAAATGAGCAAGTTATCGCACTTTACAACAACACACTACAATATGTAAAACAAGAACAGAATAAAAGACTTACATCTGTTTTACAGGAGAATGCTGTAAATACGACCAACATTGCGCTGCCTGATGCCGACGGTCGCGAGAGAACTTTATGGTCGCTTCGTGGAAAATATGTTTTGGTCCATTTCTGGTCGGCAAAGGATCGGGCATCGCGGATCGTCAATCCTGTTCTTTCGGAGATCTACAATAAATTTAAAAACAGAGGGTTCGAAATATTCATGGTTAGCGTTGACAATGATAGAGTTGCATGGATGGACGCAATTGCGAATGATAATTTAAGCTGCATTAATGTTGGTGATATGAAAGGAAGTTTTCAAGCAGTTACCAACTACAACATTCAGGAATTACCATTTAATTATCTGTTAGATAAAGAAGGTAATATTATTGCCAGAAATCTGAAAGGACCTGCATTAAATCAAGCATTAAGTAATATTTTCAAATAATTCAATATTAGCTATTTACAAATCGCTGTTATTAAATCACGTAGGATTGATACAATATCGTATCCGAAAATAGCATACAAACTATTCTGAATCTTGAATAATTACTTTTTAGGTCTATCTTTGCCAACATTAAAAGAAGTATTATCATTTAGTTAATAAAAAGGTTTGAACCTGTCGAGAAATATATATTTTGCTTCTGATGTCCATCTTGGATCACCGGCGTTGAAGCATAACCGCGAAAGAGAATTACTGTTTGTGAGCTGGTTACACCAGATCAAAAAAGATGCAGCAGCAATATTTCTCCTTGGCGACATTTTCGATTTCTGGTTCGAATATCGCAAGGTTGCACCCCAGGGATTTGTTCGTGTTCTTGGGGCACTTGCTGAGATTTGCGATAGCGGAATACCTGTTCACTTTTTCACAGGGAATCACGATATTTGGGTTTTCGATTACCTTCCCCGCGAAACAGGTATGATTATCCATCACAAACCGTTAGAGACTGAGCTCTTTGGGAAAAAATTCTTTCTCGCCCACGGTGATGATCTTGGAAAAACAGACTTTAAATATCAATTGCTGACAAGATTTTTTCACAATAAGCTTGCTCAGTGGGCATTTGCCAAAGTCCATCCCGATTTATCCTTCCGATTGGCACACTATTGGTCGAAAAACAGCAGGTTGTCCAGAGGAGTTAACGGTGAAGGTTTTTTAGGTGAGGAGCGTGAACATCAGATTCTCTTTGCACGTAAAAAATTAAAAGAAGAACATTTTGATTATTTCGTATTTGGACACCGCCATATAGCCCTTGATTTTCAGTTAACCGAAAACAGTAAGATCATCATTTTGGGTGACTGGTTTAAAGGAAGTACTTACGGTGTTTGGGACGGAAATACATTCCGTTTAGAAAAAATTATAAATGAAACGCTTACAAAAAGTAAATAATTGATATGAATAAAAAAGTTTATACTGTAATTGTTGGCACCGGATCTTATATCCCAGGCAAAATAATCACTAACGATTTTTTTCTGGATGCTGAATTTTATGATCCGGCTACTCATGTAAGGTTTGAAATCCCGAATTCGGAGATCATCCGTAAATTTTTTGAAATTACAAATATCGAAGAGCGCAGATATGCTGAAGACGATCAGGTAACAAGCGATCTGGCATCATTTGCAGCACGCGCAGCCATCGAAACTTCGGGAATTGATCCGGAAACGTTTGACTTTATTCTTTTTGCACATAATTTCGGCGATATGGTTCATGGAATTTTGCAGACTGATCTCACTCCTGCCCTGGCCAACCGGGTAAAGGCGAAACTCGGAATTAAGAATCCTGCAATTCTAACAAACGATGTTACTTCCGGTTGCCCAGGATGGACTACCGCCATGATCATCGCTGATGCATACATAAAAAGTGGCACTTTCAAACGCGGATTGGTAATTGGTGCAGATGTTCTTTCGAGAGTGGCTGATCCTTACGACCGCGACCGGATGATTTTTTCGGATGGAGCAGGTGCTGTTATTGTAGAAGGAGTAGAAAGTGATGTACCTGTTGGCATTTTATCGCATTCGAGCCGTTCCGATTTTGATCACGATATGCTGAACATGGGATTTTCTTTGAATCCTTCCATCCCGAAAGATCACCATTATCTCCGGATGCTTGGGGCGAAAGTATATGCATATGCTTTAAGTACAGTTCCTGGAGTAGTAAAAGATAGCCTCGATAAAGCAGGTCTTCATCTCGATGATGTGAGCAAGGTATTGATTCATCAGGCAAACGAAAAAATGGACGAAGCGATCCTAAGCCGGGTATTCCGCTTATATGGCAAGCGCGAATATGATAAGAGCGTGATGCCTATGACCATCCGACGGTTTGGAAACTCTTCGACGGCAACCGTTCCAACACTTCTTGATCTCATTTTGAAGGATAAGATGGAAGATCATCAAATTTCGAAAGGCGATGTAATCATTCTTACCTCTGTTGGTGCCGGAATGACAATTAATTCAATTGTATATAAAATGCCTGAATAAAAATTACACTTCAAAAAAAGGTCGTTTTGCATCAGCAAAACGACCTTTTTTATGACTATTAAAATAGATTTAACTGGCTTTTAATCTTATTGCGCTCAATTTATCGATCTTTTCCAAAGCGAATTCAGGAGTAATCACTACTTCTGTATTTGAGCCTGAAGGCATTTCAAACATCACATCCATAATTACCGTCTCGCAGATAGCCCGAAGACCACGTGCACCAAGTTTAAATTCTATCGCCTTATCTACAATAAGAAAAAGTGCTTCTTCAAGGAAGGTGATTTTAATCCCATCCATTTTAAACAATTTCTGGTACTGCTTGATGATCGAGTTCTTTGGTTCTGTCAGAATCCTTCTTAATGCATCTCTTTCAAGTGGAACTAGGTAAGTAAGAACCGGTAAACGTCCAACAATCTCGGGAATAAGACCAAATGCACGAAGATCCTGCGGTGAAACATACTGAAGTAAATTATTACGGTCGACCATACCACTGTCGAGACTGGCCTTATAACCGACCACTTTTGTATTCAGACGCTGGCCAATTTTCCGGTCAATTCCTTCAAAAGCACCGCCACAAATGAATAGTATATTTTTTGTATCAACAGGAATCATTTTTTGTTCAGGATGTTTACGTCCGCCCTGAGGTGGAACATTTACAACTGAACCTTCAAGAAGCTTAAGCAATCCCTGCTGAACACCTTCACCAGAAACATCACGCGTGATGGATGGATTATCACCTTTACGGGCAATTTTATCAATCTCATCAATAAAAACAATGCCGCGCTCGGCAGCTTCGACGTTATAATCAGCAACCTGGAGAAGGCGCGTCAGTAAACTTTCAATGTCTTCTCCCACATAACCGGCTTCTGTTAATACAGTTGCATCCACAATTGTGAATGGCACATGCAGCATTTTAGCGATTGTCTTTGCCAATAAGGTCTTACCAGTTCCGGTTGGACCAACCAATATAATATTTGATTTTTCTATTTCAGTTCCCTCGTCATCTGTATGCTGATTCAACCGTTTGTAATGGTTGTAAACGGCTACGGATAAAACCTTCTTGGCATCGTCCTGTCCAATCACGTATTGGTCAAGAAAAGCCTTAATTTCTTTAGGTTTCTTCAGCTCGACACCGGCGAGATCGAAATTTTTATTTTTCTTAAATTCCTCGTCAATTATAGCGTGAGCCTGCTCAATACAGTTTTCACAAATATGTCCTTCCATACCAGCAATCAGGATCTGAACATCCTTCTTATCTCTGCCACAAAACGAGCATTTATCCATTTTCTTCATTGTACAATATAAGGGTTACTGACTGGGAATAAACTCCCTGATTACTTTTTAACTCGGATCAGGATGTCATCTATCATTCCGTAATCCTTTGCTTCCTGCGAGGTCATCCAGTAATCGCGATCCGAATCCAGTTCAACCTTTTCGATTGTCTGCCCCGAATGTGTTGCAATAATCTGGTATAATTCAGTTTTCAATTTCGCAATTTCCTTTGCAACAATCTGAATATCTGAAGCCTGACCTTGGGCGCCCCCCATTGGCTGGTGAATCATTATGCGTGAGTGTTGCAATGCAGACCGCTTTCCTTTAGTTCCGGCTGTCATCAACACTGCTGCCATTGAAGCGGCCATACCTGTACAAATTGTAGCCACATCGCAATTGATATATTGCATTGTATCATAGATCCCAAGTCCTGCATGAACAGATCCGCCGGGAGAATTAAAATAGATCTGTATGTCTTTTCCAGGATCGGATGATTCGAGAAACAACAACTGGGCCTGAATAATATTAGCTACATAATCGTCGATAGCGATACCCAGAAAAATGATGCGATCCATCATTAAACGTGAGAAAACATCCATCTGAGCAACATTCATCTGCCGCTCTTCGATAATCGTTGGTGATATATAAGCATTTGCATAGACAGACTCATATTTATGCAGACTCAAACTGCTAATACCTAAATGCTTCGTCGCATATTTGCGAAATTCGTCGTTTTGGGCGTTCATATTAAAATCCTTTAAAAATGAAAAACTTTGCAAGAACAATTTGGTTATCCGGCATTTTACTTCCCGATAAACGAATTGCCCCACAAAGTTATAAAAATACTGCTATTACTATGATCCGGGTTTATTTTTCAAACAAATCATCAAACTCTTTTTGAGAAACCTTCTTAAAAACAAGACCTGATTTTTCCTTTATAACCTCAAGAACTTTGTCTTCTATTTTTTTCTCAGCCATCTTCTGCTTTTGTTCCTTATTCTGAAGAATAGAATTCGCATAATTGTCAAGATATTCCTCTGGAACATTCGACATTCCGTACTGATGGAATTGCATTTGGGCCATGTCGCGTGCCATCAAAGCAATCTCCGATTCTTCTATCCTTACTTCGTTATCCTTGGCGAGTTTGGTTTTAATTAATGTCCAATCAAGATCTTTACGGAAAGTGCCAAACTCTTCTTCAATTTGCTCAGCTGTTATTTTTTCGTTGGTCTCAACCAGCCATCTCTTCAAAAACTCGACAGGTAATGTGAGCGCCGCGGCATTGGTCAAAGCTTCTTTTGCATCAACTAAAAACCGATAGTTACTTGAATATAGAAGGTTTGATTTTAGCTCGGTATGTATCTTTTCGCGCAATTCCTCAACGGTCTTAAGTTCCGTTTCGTCGCCATAGATTTTCTTGATCAGCGCTTCATCAATTGGAGCTGCTATAAAGGTATTAATCGTATTGATCGTAAAGTTAAAATCACAATCAACAGATTCAATCGCGTCATCCTTCACTTTCAACAAATGAGTAACTTCGTGATCGTCGGCCAATGCAACTCTTGGATTAAATTTCAGAACATCACCAATCCTGGCGCCAATGAAAAGTTTTTGAATTGCTTCGTCTTTGATCAACTGAACAGCAACCTGAACATTTTTCGAAGATATACTATCGTCAACAACAACTCCTTCAGCATCTAACTGAGCAAAGTCGCCAAGAACCGTTTCTTTTTCGCCAACAACTTCAGCGGGTATATTTTCGCCAAAACGATTGGCATATCCCTCTATTTGATTGTCAATTAATTGATCATCAACTGCAATTTCATAAAAGGGTAATTTCCCGATTTTCTCAAAATCGAGGTTAATCTGAGGACTTAAGCCAAGATCAAACGAAAATTCAAAATCAGCATCACTATCGAAATTAACGACAGCCTTCTCAGTTAAGGAAGGAAGCGGTTCGCCAAGGATTTCAAGTTTTTCATCCGAAATATATTTGGTGAGCTCACGGCTTAGCAATTTGTTCACTTCCTCAGCCAATGCAGCTTTTCCATGCATTTTTTTAATCAAACCTGCAGGCACCATTCCTTTACGGAATCCAGGCATATTTGCCTTTTTGCGATACTCTTTTAATGTTTCATTTACCGTTGCCTCGTAGTCTTGTTTTTCAATAATAATTTTAACAACGAGATTCAAATCATCAATACTTGTTTTCGAAATTTTCATAATTTTCTCCTTTACGATTCAAAATGCCTTCATGCAGGACAAAGGCTTTCCGGGATTTAAATTAAAAAAAACCGTCCCATTTCCATTAAGGGAAAAAGACGGTTTAATGGTTCTCTGTGCGGATGAAGGGACTCGAACCCCCACGCCTCTCGGCACCAGATCCTAAGTCTGGCGCGGCTACCAATTACGCCACATCCGCATTTTTAAGAGCTGCAAATATAGTTATTTTTTTAATTCTGAAGGGGTGCAAAAAAATTAAAGAGAAATTAATCAGCGACTGGTTCATCAGGTACATCTTGCTTCTGAACCAATGGTCGGCGAAGTTCGAAATTCTGACCAAGATACAGTCTTCTAACTTCATCATCAGCAGCAAGTTCTTCTGCTGTTCCACTATTCAAAATCCGCCCATCGTACAATAAATAAGAACGGTCGGTGATTGAAAGTGTCTCGTGAACGTTGTGGTCGGTGATAAGAATCCCAATATTTTTATCCTTTAAGCGGAATACAATCTGCTGAATATCCTCAACTGCGATCGGATCGACGCCTGCAAATGGTTCGTCGAGAAGAATAAATGCAGGATTGATGGCCAGGCAGCGGGCAATCTCGGTGCGCCGGCGCTCACCTCCTGACAACTGAATGCCTTTACTTTTTCGCACCCGCTGAAGGCCAAATTCGTCGAGTAACGATTCGAGTTTATCGTGCTGATACTCCTTCGTAAATTTAGACATCTCTAAAATTGAACGAATATTATCCTCAACACTCATTCCCCTGAATATGGAAGCCTCCTGCGCAAGATAACCGATACCAAGTTGTGCTCTTTTATAAACAGGGAATGACGTGATATCGGTGTCGTCGAGAAATATCTGACCACCATTTGTCTTTATCAGTCCGACTATCATATAAAAGGAGGTAGTTTTTCCGGCACCATTGGGACCCAATAAACCAACTATTTCACCTTGCTTCAATTCGAGTGAAACATCTTTTACTACAGTTCTGCTCCGGTATTTTTTGACTAAATGTTCAGCTCTTAACTTCATTTTAAATTGAATTTTACTTATTATGCTTCAAGAAGTTCCTCGTTACCCCGCTTCTTTTCGATTCGTTTCGAAAGGAAAACGCCCAATTCATAAAGCAAAACTAAAGGACCCGATACTAATAGCATACTAAAAACATCTGGTGGTGTAATAATTGCAGCCAGTAAAAGCAAAAGTACATAAGCATGTTTTCGATAGGTCATTAAGAATCCCGAACTGATCAATCCAACCTTACTTAAAAAGTAAATTATAATCGGAAGTTCAAAAACGATTCCGCTTCCCAGCATTACTGTAGTAACTGCACTTATATATGAATTTAGGTTGATTAAGTTCGGCACTTCAGCACTTACGCGATAAGAACCAAAAAAATGGGTTGACAGTGGAACAATCAGAAAATAACCGAAAAAGACACCAAGCATAAATAATAATGTACTATAAAAGACAGCACCGGTAGCATGTTTGCGTTCCTTTTCGTACAATGCAGGTTTAATAAAACGCCAGAACTCCCAGAAAATATATGGAATTGCCAAAATAATTCCACCAACCATTGCGATGGTTAAATTGGTTGTAAACTGCCCAGCCATTTCGGTATTGATAACATTAAAAGGAAGATTATTAATGGCCAAATCAGGAGAATTAAACTGCACAGCGACCCAGGCGAATGCCCTGTTTGTAATAAACGCAGGGTTCTTGGGCGCGAAAAGTATTTGGTCAAGAATAAATTCTGCTTTAATAAAACACAAAACAGCACCAATAACAATTGCAGCCGAAGCACGAACAAGGTGCCAGCGTAACTCCTCAAGATGCTCCAGGAAAGACATCTCTTCGTTGTTTTTTGGTGCTTTTAATTTTTTTTGCTCTTTTCCCGTAAGTATTCCCTTTATGGACATTTACCGTAATTTAAAGATTTTGACTAAATTCAGATTTAAATATAGAATTCAGCGGCAAATATACAATTCTTTGCCCCATTTATTTCAGGAAAGGTTCCTCCTAAAATCATCCAATGTTAAATTTTTGTGATATCGAATTAAGTTCTTGTCACGTGCAATATATTTGATAACTTAGTCGTAGCAAAACAAATCGTTTGCAATGTATTTTGACGAACAATTATGAGGGATAGAACTTCACTAAATACCCAGCTTCAAAAGTACTTTGGCTTTGACAGGTTCAAAGGACAACAGGAAGAGGTAATTAACAGTATATTAGACGGAAATGACACTTTTGTATTGATGCCAACAGGAGGTGGCAAGTCACTCTGTTACCAGTTACCGGCTCTAATGCAAGAAGGTACGGCAATTGTCATATCTCCGCTAATTGCATTAATGAAAAATCAGGTCGACGCCATAAGAAGTTTCAGTACCGAAGATGGGGTTGCCCACTTTCTCAATTCATCGCTAACAAAAACGGCCATCCAAAAGGTAAAGGAAGATATATCGAGAGGACACACGAAATTACTCTATGTTGCACCCGAATCACTGACAAAACAGGAAAACATCGAATTTTTAAAAGGAATTAAGATATCGTTCTATGCGATTGACGAAGCACATTGTATATCGGAGTGGGGTCATGACTTTCGTCCGGAGTACCGAAGAATTCGTCCGATAGTGAATGAAATTGGACAGGCACCAATTATGGCATTAACTGCAACAGCTACACCAAAGGTTCAACACGACATTCAGAAGAATCTTGGAATGCAGAATGCTAAAGTGTTTAAATCATCGTTTAACCGACCAAATCTTTACTACGAAATACGCCCCAAAAATAAAGCCAAAGACCAAATAATCAGAATGATAAAAAGCAATCCCGGAAAATCCGGGATTATTTATTGTCTTAGTCGCAAAAAGGTTGAAGAGATTGCAGAATTATTGCAGGTGAATGGTATAAAAGCACTTGCTTACCATGCAGGAATGGATTCTGCAACACGTTCAGCCAACCAGGATAAATTTCTGATGGAAGAATCGGATGTAATTGTTGCAACAATCGCATTTGGAATGGGAATCGACAAACCGGATGTTCGTTTCGTTATCCATTATGATATTCCAAAGTCGCTTGAAGGTTACTATCAGGAAACTGGCCGGGCAGGACGCGACGGGGGCGAAGGAAAATGCATAACCTTCTATAGTTATAAGGATATACAGAAGCTTGAGAAATTCATGCAGGGAAAGCCTGTCGCCGAACAGGAAATCGGACAGCAACTTTTGCTCGATACCGTAGCGTTTGCCGAATCATCGCTTTGCCGACGCACCATACTTCTGCATTACTTCGGAGAGAAATATGAAACTGAAAATTGCGGTTTCTGCGATAACTGTCTGAATCCTAAAGAACAGATTGAGGGAAAGGAACTAATTATTACCGCGTTAAAAGCAGTAATAGAAGTTAAGGAGCAGTGCAAGGCCGAACATCTTGTCAATATTTTAATGGGGGTTGAAAATGCAACTGTTAAATCGTTCTCTCACGATAAGCTTGATATATTCGGAGATGGTGATGAATACGATGACAAAATCTGGAATGCCGTCTTCAGACAAAGCATTATAGCAGGATTCCTGCATAAAGACATCGAAAACTACGGAGTGCTGAAACTCAACGATGCAGGAAGAGCGTATTTAGCCCATCCCCGATCATTCATGATTGTTAAAAATCATGACTATGAGTCGGAAGAAGAGGGTGATGAAGTTCCCCAAGGCGGTGCAGCAGCTGGTGATCCTGAACTATTTGCAATTTTAAAAGATCTCCGAAAAAAAGTTGCCATCAGGCAAAAACTACCACCTTTCGTTATCTTTCAGGATCCGTCGCTGGCCGACATGTCAATCCAATATCCCACAACACTTGAAGAACTTCAAAGCATTATTGGTGTCGGACAGGGAAAAGCGCAACGATATGGGAAGGCGTTTGTTGAATTGATAAAAACATATGTCGAAGAGAAACAAATTGAAAGAGCTCAGGACATGGTTGTTCGTTCAGTTGCTAACAAATCAAAAAATAAAGTCTATATCATCCAGAATATCGATCGTAAATTAGCCCTCAACGAGATTGCTGACGCCAAAGGAATGAGTATGGACGAATTACTCACTGAACTTGAAGCAATTGTCAATTCAGGCACAAAAATAAATATCGATTATTACATTGATGATGTAATGGACGAGGATCAGATTGAAGATATTTTCCGGTATTTCAGGGAAGAGGCAGCATCCGACTCGATGGAAGAGGCAATCGCCGAATTTGGCGATGACTATGAAGTTGAAGAGATCAGGATGGTGAGAATCAAATTCCTTGCAGAAATGGGGAACTAAGAACTATTTCTCCTTGATTGATCCGGTTATTACTTCTTTTACGTTAAAAGAAAATATATCTTTCTAAAAGATAAAAGAATCCTCCGTTGAATTATTAAAAATTCGGCGGGGGATTTTTAGATTACCGGGGCACTTTTCAATAGTGAGACACAATTACTTAATAGACAGGAGCGTATTCTCGGAACTGTGTCTATTCTATATTATCCTGGAGAGGATTTACACCTGCGTTTTAGGATTTTTCTGTTAGTATGTCTGATATTGGAAGCTTTACAAAAAAAGTGGTTCCACTTTCGGGGTTAGAATGAAACCAAATATCTCCGTTGAAATTTTCGATGATTTTTTTTGTAATTGCGAGACCCAATCCCATGCCACTAGATTTAGTAGTAAAGCTGGGCTCGAATAATTTATCCTGTAACTCGATCGGAATTCCACTGCCATTGTCAGAAATTGAAATATACGCACAGCTATCATCCTTATATAATTCAATATTTAGAAGCCCTTTACGGTCCCGTGGAATAGCCTGAATCCCATTTTTAATCAAATTAATAATCGCTCTTCCCAGCTGATCGCTGTCGGCCACAACCCTAATAATACCTTCGAATGACTTTACAAACGAAACCGAAACATTATTTGTATTTTCGAAAAGAAGAACTAATTCCCTTATTTTCGCCTCCAGATCGATCAATTCATCGTGTATCCCGGGCATCCTGGCAAAATCTGAAAAAGATGAAGCGATAAGTGATAATGCATCAATCTGTTCAACCAAAGTACGACTCACCCGGTTGAAATAATCATCGAAATTCTCAGAATCTTTTTCCTTTATCCGCTGTAAGTACTGAATGCTCAGTTTCATTGGAGTTAGCGGATTATTAATTTCATGAGCAACCTGCCGGGCCATCTCCTGCCAGGCCGATTCGCGCTCCGACCGGGCAAGTAGTTCAGCACTTATGGCCAGCTCATCTACCTTCTTATTATACTCCTTGGCAAGCCGTCCAATCTCATCTTCACCCGAATACTCAATCTTTGCATTGGGTTTTCCCAATTGTATTCCTTTCAGGTTGTTTTCAATTTGAAGCAATGGTGCGGTAAGTTTATGACTTATAATCAATGCGACAATCAGACTAAACATTATCAGCAAGATATACAAATTCGAAAATGCGACAATAAAATCGGAAACCTGTTTCTTGAAATCATCCTGTCTTGTAAAATAAGGCAGATTCAGATATCCAATCAGCCGGTTGTTTTGATTATAAACAGGCGAATAGGCCGAGAAGAATTTCATAGCCCCCAGGTTTTCGTCGTGAAGGAAAAGTGTCCGGTGTTCAACAGCGAGCGCCTTGTAAGCAACCGGATTGATTCGTCGCGACAAAAGACCACGATCGTAAATTTCACTGCGCGACGTAGCGAACAATCGCCCTTTAAGATCGTACAAGTTGATATCTGCCCAAATAATATCCGACAAAACGATTAACTGCTCATTCAGATAGTCGCGCATTGGAGCATTCAATTCATTCTCCTGACCAACACGCATACTCAATTCGGAGGAAACGGACCTTAATTTCTCATTAAGGTTATCCTGAAGCGAACTAAGAAGTTTATTGGAATTGTAAAACATTAAACCCAACCCAATTATAGTTAAAATACCCAATAATGAAAGAATGAGGGTGAGCTGAATCTTTTCTCTGAAATCGAATTTCTTATTTCGAATGCTAAACCGTTTCTTATTAAAAGTCAGAACGATGGCGCCGATCAGGTAAAACAACAAAAACAAAAAGGGAAATGTACTAATCCGCTCATAAAAAGGTACCTCAGGATAACTTGCGATCACAAAATTATTACTGTTACGATTGTAGGCACAGTGCCGGTAACCGTTTCGCGAAAAGTGAGTATACTCGGCCTTCGTTGAAACCTCAGAAGGAAGGTTCATACTATATTGATATTCACCCCCACGATCAACAAGTTCACCATCGAAGTATTTGGCATAACTAAAATCGCCATCCTGACTTTCGCGCGAAGCTCGTTCATCCAATAATAGTTCGGGATATCCTTTCCCTTCGGGTATCTCCTTCGAATTAAGTTCAATAAATACTTTCACCGGAATGTTAACGGAATTGGTAAAATCGAGTTGTCCCAAATACGATATGCGTCCGTTAACGCGATCCATAAAATAAAAATTACTACCCGAAACAAGCATTCCCTTGGTTTTCCGCAAATTATTGAAGAACGGGAAGCACGGATAATGCTTGTTCTCGTCCGTGATAAATACGCTATCATCAGGGCTGCAAACAGTTATTTGCATATTGTAATTTCGCCAGAAACCGGTAAAATAGTTGTTCGAAAAATATGATTCCAGCGATTTGTAAGGAGGAATTAAATGATACTTAATAATGGTATCCTGCCGGAGTTTGTTGTCAAGTTCCGAAAGAAAGATTTCTGCGGCAGGATCTCTTTCAGAACTTAGTTTTACAGCCATTAAATCTAAAACCTTGTTTTTCTTCCTAATAATTAAGTCCTGCGCATACAGATTCACATAGCTTGCACCTGCAATCGACATGATTAGCAGGAAGGTATATTTATATTCCCTGATTCTGACAAGATCAAAACGGGCAATGATCAACACGACCAAACCATAATAAAGAAATGGCACCCAATCTATCTTGAAACAGAGCATCGACACAGTAATTCCAGCAATTGCACCTGAAACAAATAGTGCTGTAACAAATTTGTAGAATCCAAGACCCTCATAATAATCAGATCGCAAACGCAATACAATAATAATGAAACCTATCACATGAAGCGAAATAGCGAAAAAGGCGTATAAATTGATTGCGGAGAATTTTAAGTCACTGAAGAATTCCAACGAGATACTTGAGTTTATCAACAAAATCTTCATCAATGCCACAGAAATAGAGAAGAAAAATGCGACAAACAAAAATGAGCAAATCATCCGGGCTCCCCTCCCCTTTTGTTCTTTTCCGAAGTCGGTCAAAGTAAAAACCGCCTGTGCAACGTGAAACATCAGGATGGATAAAAGAATAAATTCGCCCAAAGAGGAAAGCCAACTACTATAAGAAAAACTTAGCGGGGAAAATAATTCAGTCTGATACAATGTAGCGGGGAAATTAAATCCGGTAACGATCGTATATATAACCACAGCCACACCTGATGAAATTGAAAGTTTGAGACCCTTTGAAAGACGCCTGTTTCGGCTGAGCCAAAAATTTAGATGAGCCAATACCATCAAAATAAATGCGAAATAAAGTACGGCTAAAAGGTTCGACTTGCTGATCAAACCAATGCGGTCATTTTTAGTCGTGATCGAGAAGAGGTGAGTTCCGTCTGGCTTATAAATATTTAACGCGCCCAGCTGAGATGTCGGTCTAATAGAATACGCGTCTGAAAGTTTAAACTCGGAATTAAAGGCACTCTTAATAAAACGATTGCGATAAGGAAACTCCCGTTTAATAAGAAAAAATCCTTTAATGATATAGGTTGCAGATTTGCGCGAAATTTGATAATACCAACCAGTAGGTAAATGTATTAAACCCTCCGATTTCTTGAAATTAATATCATCAGCAGGAAACGCAACGAGTGAAGAAGACCAAAATAACAACGAGTTTTCACTTGAAACTGTCACTGCAAACTCATCCTGGTCGCGACTAAAAAGCGACAGCAGCGACCAATCGTTCACGATCAACGGATTAGCGGACACACGCGAAACAACACTATCGACAATGGCTTCAAGGTGTTGTTCTTTCTTCTCAAATACCTTATATACCCGAACAGATTCTTGTGCCTGGTTGTTCCCTTCAAAAAACACTAATTCACTGAGCAGTAATACCAATAATATTGGAATAGCAATCAGAATAAAAATATTTCTACCAGCGAATCTTTTCATAACCACTATTCATGATGATATGGTTCATTTTTGATAATTGTCATAGCACGGTAAATCTGCTCAACAAAAATCATGCGCGCCATTTGATGCGAAAAGGTCATCTTCGACATTGATATCTTGATATCTGAACGTTGATAAACGGTATTTGAAAAACCATAAGGACCACCAATAACAAAGACTATCTGGCGTGTACCAGCAATCATTTTCTTTTCGATCCACCTCGAAAACTCCACGGATGAAAATTCAGTTCCATGTTCATCAAGCAAAATCAAAAAGTCACCCGATGAGACCTGGTTAAGAATCAACTGCCCTTCTTTCTCCTTCTGTAGCTCTGTTGAAAGGGAACTTCTATTTTTAATATCCGGAATTACCTTCATTTCGAAAGGTAAATAAAAAGTAAGACGCTTTACATAGTCGTCTATACCTTCTTTCATGTACTTCTTATCTGTATTCCCTATTGTAAGTAAAAGTATTTTCACAGATACAATAATAAGACAGATAAAATTGACATCCAATTATTTCGGTACTATTTTTAATCATTCCTGTTTTTAATAATATTGTATCGGGAAAACAATCGGACAAAATAGGTTAAGAACAATTAAAAACTGTATCTTTATGATCAAATTAATAACCATCGTAAAGTTACCGTTACACAGTTTTTCTGAATTTGCACGGTTCTTGTTGGAAATTCTAAAATAATATCATTGTAATGAAAAAGAAATCGAAATTTGTGTTGTTTTTTATGCTTTGTCTTATGGTGAATCCTTTAATCTCTCTCGGACAGATCCCTGATCAGGTTATTGCAGGACTTAAAGCTGGTGATGCAAAGATTGTAGCTTCATATTTTAACGAGAACATCGAATTAGTTGTAATCGACAGAGAATTAGTCTGCTCACAAGCACAAGGAGAACAAATTCTCAAAGATTTTTATACACGCAATAAACCGTTGGATTTTAAAATTACGCATCAGGGAGGTGAAGATTCGTCGTATGCAATAGGAAAGATGCAGACCGGAAATGGTAACTTCAGAATCTATCTTACACTGAAATCAAAAGCAGGCAAATCTCAAATTGTACAACTCAGAATTGACAAAGATTAGGTTTTTTAACTGGTAATATATTTTCAATGTCAATATGGACCGCTTTAAATCAAAGATTAGTTAATCGTGCCGAAGCCCTGGGTCAGAAGGCACGATTAATAAAACTTCCCTTTTTTGACGGAGAACCACTTTACGATGTTGCTGTGTTTTTCTGGAAAAGTATGGTTGACGGGGCTGTATCAACCAGAGCATCAGCGATTGCTTTCAATTTTATTTTGGCCATATTTCCGGCAATCATCTTTCTCTTCACGCTGATTCCTTATATTCCGATCGACAATTTTCAGCAGCAACTGTTTGATTTACTGCAAAGTATTCTTCCTAAAAATGCGTTTGCTGCCATTCAGGAAACGATTATAGAAATTTTAATGATTCAACGCGGAAATTGGCTTTCATTTGGATTTCTTGCTGCCTTTATCTTTGCAACAAATGGAATTGTTTCTGTTATCGTGGCATTTAATGGTACGATTCATGCCATTGAAACCAGGTCGTGGATCAATCAACGCTTTGTCGCATTAATTCTGGTGGTCATTTTAACACTCCTAATGACGATCAGTATTGCCCTTATCACAGTAAGTCAAACAATTATGAATTACATGGTTGATAACGGTTATTTACAAAAAAATTTAACTTACTATCTGCTTTTCGGTGGCAAATGGTTGGTTATATGCGGTTTAATATTTTTCGCATACGCATTTTTATTTTACCTCGCACCTGCGCGTAAGACAAAATTCAGATTCATTTCAGCCGGAGGAACCCTGGCTACCATCCTGACAATCATTACAACAATCGCATTCTCGTATTACATTAATAATTTCGGGAAATATAACGCCTTATATGGTTCTATTGGTACACTGATTGTTGTTATGCTTTCGTTTTATTTCAATGCTTTTATTCTCTTGATTGGATTCGAATTAAATGTAAGCATATGGCATTCAATACGAAATAACTCAGATACCGTGTTTGAGGAATAAACAACCGTAAGAAAAACCCGATTACATTGCCAAACCAGGTTTCATTTAAAAGTATCCGAATAATCCCCCACTTTTTGTTTGACCGGTTCTCCCCATAAAATTCCGGGAATATATATTTCTG
>JAAFHB010000383.1 GCA_010906965.1 Mariniphaga sp.
ATTACGAAAGGAAATAGTTTGAGCATTTGTCCGGTTAAAAGGGTTCACCCAACACACATAGCCGCGCTTTAACCTGTTAATCAGCCATTCCGAATGAAAAGCCGGAATATCGGTCGACCGGCTGGCTGAAATAATCAACGGCGCAATGGCCGTTTTTACTTCGCCGGAATCGGTGGTAATTTGTATTTCTTCCCAGGTTTTCATATTCATTAAAGATAATCTTTTCCTGATGAAGCACAAAACCCGTTTTGTAAATGGCATTAAAACGAGCTACGATTTTCTGGAAAACTTCGGCAGCCTTTTCGTTTCCTTCTATTGAATAGATGGTTATTGATTTTGTTGGCAATCCCGTTTCGACAATGGCTTGCATCATTCCAAGTACATTCCCACCAGTTCCGGTTCCAATATCAAGAATATTGAGCACTGCTTTGCATTGAACCGATCTTAAAACAGGTTCATTCCGGAACAACTCTGTAAAAAGCTGGTAGCTTTCTGAATAGCTGCGCGGAAAATAGGTTCCCAAATAGATTTGGTTTTGCAACTCGAGAATTACTAAATCTAAAAATTCAAAATTAATATGTTCAAAACCATTATTGATTTTGAGGTAATTGAACAATTTTTGGTTCAAGACAAACCCAATATATTGGATGATGTCAATTTTGTTTCACTGTGGACCTCTTTTCGTAAATTCTTAAAAAAAGAGTGTATTTTGGAAATTGTCAACTATGAGAAATCTTCGAAGTCACGTTTTATACAAGAATTTCGAACAGGCCTTGGGGACACCGAATTTACAATCGTACAAAAATTTAAAGAGCCTTTTAAATGCGAAATAAAGGATATAAATCCATTTACATTCTATTGTCTTGCAGAGGAACTTCAAGTAAAAAGAAGAAAATACCGATTAAAGAATGGGTTACTCTTTGCTTTTTTAGATGATTATTTATCCGTTTGGCAAGATCTTTCGATTACAAAAAAACCTCGGATACAGTATATTAAAGAAAATTTCAATGGAATTATTTTTAAATCGTGGGCGAAACTAAGTGATTATTTATTGCCATTTACTGATGTTGTGATTTCTGATAACTTTTTACTTTCGAGAACAGATTTGGTCGAATGGAACTTAAAAGCAATACTCATAAAATTAGATAAGACAACACAAGTAAAGTATAATCTTACAATAATTTCTTTCGAAGGTACGAAATACAAACTTGACGGCAAAAAGGAATATGATAACCTCATTTCGTTTAAACAAGATAACAGGCTTAAATTTGAACTCAGCTTTATCCTAAGTAGAGAGCGGGAGATTAAGGAGCATGATCGGGGTATATTTATGAATTACCTTTGGATCGATTCTGGCGATTCATTCAATTATTTTGATTCGCGTAATAATGTGGTCACAAGCGGGACTAAAATATCTTTCAATTCGCTGACTTCTCCGGACAATTTTAATTCTTCAAAAGCAGCTTTGGAAAATTTAACTGCTATCATAAACAATATAAAACAGAAGTTTCCTGACACGAATACCTTTGGAATTTTAAAAAACCGGTTATTAGATATATAACACATGCCCATCAACAAACACGCCCTTATTCGTTACCATGCTTTGGACCGCTGTTTCAGCAATCACTACCGTCCATATTATCTGGAGGATTTGCTGAATGAGTGCAACAAGGCATTGTATGAGCATACCGGAGAGGCAATTGGCGTAAAACGGCGTCAATTGTTCGATGACATTAACTTTATGGAGAGCGATGCTGGTTGGTCGGTACCATTGGACCGTTGCAGAGATGGGAAAAGGGTCTACTACCGGTATGCTGACCAACAATTCTCAATTAATAATCAACCGCTCAACGCTTCCGAGGCCAGCCAGATCAAATCGGCTTTATTGGTAATGTCCCGGTTTAAAGGATTACCCCAGTTTGAGTGGGTGGATGAATTAATCCCGGTCATCGAGAATAAATTGGGTCTTGTGGGCAGCAATACTAAAATCATCCTTTTCGACAGTAATATTGATTATACAGGACTTCAATACATTGCACCTATTTTTCATGCGATCGTCAACCGGCAGGTTTTGAAAATCGAATACCAGGATTTTAAATCGGTTGATTCCTATTGCATTACATTTCATCCGCAAATACTCAAACAGTTCAATAACCGGTGGTTTGCTTTCGGGATTAATGAGGATCGTCAAGAGATTATCTGGAACATGGCCTTAGACAGGATGATCAAAGTCGAAACAATTCATGGTGAATATATTCTCTTGGAAATGGATTGGGACAATGACTATTTCTTCGATATCATTGGTGTTACCCGAATGGAAAACGAACCATTAATCGATATAAAATTGTGGCTTACTCCCGAAATAGTTCCCTATATGAGGACAAAACCACTTCACCCGTCACAAAAAGGTCCAACATTGACAAATGAAGGATGGATGATGAGCATCCGCGTGATACCGAATTATGAGTTATCAAAGCTACTGCTATCTTATGGAAGTTCCGTCAGGGTGGTATCTCCTCAATCTTTTAAGGAAAGTATGATTAACTCACTTAAGGACACATTGACGTCCTACCATACTTGAATAAAGATTGAATATTTACTTTATTACCTATTCTTTACGCTATGTTTATTAGTTATGCTTTTTATAGTAATCGTTCAAATTCACTCGGTAAAATAATGTTTGTTCCTTTATACTCGTTCAATTCGAGTAAATCTTTATCGCCAGTTACCAAAAAATCAGCATTGCCAGCTTCGCTCAGGCTAAGAAGAAAATTATCTTTGGGGTCTCTACAAACATTTGGCTCATCGTGAACATGATAAAACAATCCAATGATAGATATAAGTTTGATAAACTCATCAACATCAGGTTTATTAAAGTATTTTTTGAATTTTGGTCTGGCTGTCACAATTCTAAATTCCTTAATTAACTGATCTGTAACCACTAATTTTATTGATGAATCGGAAAGCTTATCTTTTAGTCGCCGTAATCGCTTTCCAATCAGGAAACTGATCATTACATTTGTATCAATAACCACTCTATTTTCCATGCGATTTATTGAACAGTTTTTCTCTTACTGAATCGCATTCCTGAGCGATCATTTCATCAGTCAATTCATTAGTTTTAAATGACTTTAATAACATCGTCAATTTTGAATTTATCGCCTCTTTCTCTAATTCCTTCGAGAGTTTTATCTTGTCATCGGCAGGCAACTGTCTGACAATTTGCATAATTTGACTAAAGTTCAATTGAACCTGGTAAGATATCGCCTCTTTCATCTTTCTATAATATTAATTCGTCGCACTAAAAACTTGCCTTATGACTAGTTTCATTTATCTATTTTAAGCAAATGTACCAAAATTTATCCCAAAATTTATCCCAAAATATTTCGACCCCATAAAGAACGATATTTACTTTTCAAGACAACTCCGGGTTGCAGAAAAAGCATATTCCAATTTGAGTTGGGTACCTTAGTTCCAATGAAAACATCAGTGCAGGTTGTCAAAACTGACTAAAATCATATTTCTGAACAAAATGCTCCCTTAATCCTTTTATTTATAATTAATATTCTTATTTTTGATGCCGAATTACAAATACAGAAATGACACAGAGCAGTACTTTTTACTTTTGGTTTGGTTATCTTGGCCTTCGCACGGGGACTGAACGGTAAAGTATTGTCAAAACAACAATATTAAATCATGAAA
>JAAFHB010000384.1 GCA_010906965.1 Mariniphaga sp.
GTTTTCTTCATGACGCTCTTTTGAATATCTCCAAACAGAAGTCCTTTGAGGCCATATTTCTTCGTTTGTATTTGGATTTATAACTGGATAATATAGATTAGGTCGTTCCTCTGCATTTTTATTACATGTATAATTATCTGAAGTCCAAGCCCCTCTTATATCGTTATCTGGATTCTTATATCTATTGTCTTGGGTTTCTGTCCTTTCTAATTTAGTAAGGCCAAAGCCATTTGGATCATTTTTAAAACTTTTAGACCTTTTAGCATAAATCAAGATATAGTCATGCATGTTGGATAAATAAGTTGCATCGCCTTGAGGCGAATGCTTTTTCTGCCAAATAATGCTGTTTATAAAATTTCCTATACCTAGGATTTCATCACAAATCAATTTCAGATTGGCTTGTTCATTATCATCAATTGATATAAAAATGGCACCATCCTCTGCCAGTAATTTATGCAATAATTTCAATCGCGGATACATCATACACAACCATTTGTCGTGCCGGCTAAGGTCTTCGCTTTCTTTGCCGACGACTTGTCCTAACCATTTCTTTATTTTTGGATCAGTTACATTGTCATTGTAAACCCAGCCTTCATTACCTGTATTGTATGGAGGATCAATGTAAATACATTTTATTTTGCCTTCGTATTCGGGTAAAAGAGATTTCAGCGCTTCGAGGTTGTCGCCGTGAATTATTTTGTTCCCACTATTGGTCTCCTTGTCAGTTTGTTTACCATTATCAAAGTTGTAAGCGTGTTCCAATACTTTAAAAGGCACATCCATATGATGATTAATAACCTTCTCTTTTCCTATCCAGTGTAATGTGGGCATAAATATCTTTAAAAAGCAATGCTGGTTTGAATCGGTTAAAATACACAAAAAAATTTAGCTAAAAGTAAACGAATTAGTACCCGCATCGATTCGGTTTAAAGTATTTTTTTCGCTGGTGACGGTTTTTAGTTTACATAGGGCAATAAAATTCCGGTTGGTGGAGTTCACCAACTTCTTACTTCTGCTAAAATCTGTTTGATGCCATCAAACAAATTTGTATTTTCGCATCGAACAAAGCCACACGCTATGATACTTGAAAGTGTAATTGAGCATACTGTTGAGCTGCAAAAGATTCGTTTTACCCTGCGAGATATCGGGCTAAAACGTGAATTAATACTACAAACAAAAAGCTGCAATAACTACTTCGACGATAAAGGCGAATGTGACTTTGTAGCCATGAAAAACGGCCAAGTTGCTGAATTGGTGCAAGTTTACAAAAAAACTAATTTCTCATGATAAACCGTGTTCTATTTTCCTTTCTGGTTCTCATTCTTGTTTCAGGTTCCAAAATTTTTGCCTGCACCAACCTCATTGTCTCCAAAGGCGCCAGTACCGATGGTTCGGTTATGATTACCTACGCGGCTGACTCGCACACCCGGTACGGAACGCTCGGCTTTTTCCCGGCTGCCGATCACAAACCAGGCGATTTCTGCGAAGTTTATCACTACGAAAACGGGAAACTGCTTGGGACTATTCCTGAAGTCTCGCATACTTATTCAGTCATTCAGTTCATGAACGAACACCAGGTTGCGATCGGTGAAACAACATTTGGCGGACTCGATTCGCTCACAACCCAGCCCGGAGCAATTCTTGATTATGGCTCGCTGATGCACATAGGCTTACAACGTTCGAAAACTGCCCGCGAAATGATCAAGGTGATGACTGAACTGATGACCCAATATGGTTATGCAACCAGCGGCGAATCGTTCTCTATTTCGGATGCCAACGAAGCCTGGATCATGGAACTGATCGGCAAAGGAAAATACGAAAAAGGTGCAGTCTGGGTGGCTCGATTGATTCCCGACGGTTACGTGAGCGGACATGCCAATCAAGCCCGCATCACAACGTTTCCCTACCAGAAAACAAACAACTGGGCCGACCCAAAACAGACAGTTTTTCATTCATCGGATGTGATCAGTTTTGCCAAAAAACATGGATTCTACAAAGGAACCGACGAATCGTTCAGCTTTTCGGATGTGTATAATCCATTGAAATTTGGAGGAGCCCGTTTCTGCGATGCCCGGGTCTGGTCCTTTTTCAGGAAAATCAATCAGGAAATTCGTGAAAATCAGGATTACACCAATTATGCGATGGGAAAATTTACCCGTGATGCTAAAATGATGGATCAGAGTGCTAATCCAAACGGTTACGTATCCAACCGCATGCCCTTGTGGGTTAAGCCTGATGCGCCAATTACACTTCAGCAAGTCAAAGATGCCATGCGCGACCATTACGAAGATACTCCGCTCGATATGCGCAACGATCTGGGAGCCGGACCCTTCAAGCTGCCTTATCGCTGGCGCCCCATGGAGTTTAAGGTTGACTGTACTGAATACCTTTGCGAACGTGCCATTGCCACACAGCAAACGGGCTACAGCTTCGTGGCCCAGTCGCGCAATTGGCTCCCGGATCCTGTTGGCGGAATTTTCTGGTTTGGCGTTGACGATGCCGATGGATGCGTTTATGCCCCGATATACTGCGGCATTCAGCGTGTTCCGGAGAGTTATGCCGTTGGGAATGGATCGATGATTACCTGGTCGGAAACTTCTGCTTTCTGGACATTCAATCAGGTAAACAACTGGGCTTATTCGCGCTACAATCTCATCCATCCCGAAATCGAAAAATATCAGTCGCAACTCGAATCCCAGTTTGCCAACGAAGTTAAAATGATCGATCAGCAAGCTTCGGAACTTTACAAACAAAATGCGGCCTCGGCAAGCGACTACCTGACCAGCTATTCGGTTTACACCGGCAATAAACTGGTGGCCGACTGGAAAGTATTTTACCAATATCTGTTCATGCAATACATCGATGGAAACGTAAAAAACTCCGATTGCCGTAAATTGCTGGATAACGGAAATGGCAAAAACATACCGAAAGCGCCCAAACAGCCGGGCTATGGTAAAGAATGGGAACGAATAATGATTAAGGGAACCGGCGACCGGCTGAAAGTGCCGAAGAGTGAATAACCATGTAACCTCACCCGTAAACATTGACCCAAACCAGCACTACCAAACTATTGAAGGCTGGGGAACGACACTGATGGTAATCCGATCAATGCACATGGTGGATATTCGTTAAGATCGATATTGGTTCGATTGTGGCTAAATTGTTCCAACTCGCAGTTAATATAAATGATATTTGCCGATGTATTTTGATCTTTAATAAAGAAAATCGAAATGAAAACGCGTTGATTGAGAAAATCTAATTTTCTAAGACAAACTCAGAAGAAGCTGAATGTAAAATAAGTTACAAAGGGTTACACGGGGTAAAGCACAGATTTTCACGGTTTAATTTTACATTACAGCGTCAAATCGTTTGCTGAAAAACATTGTGTAACACAGCGTGAACTCTGTGAAACATTGTGTAGCATTTCCTTTAGATTTTAAGAACCAATAAATGATTGGAATATTGAATTCCTTCTTATATTTGTTTGGGAAATCATTTCAGAAGTAAATAAAAATCATAATTATATAAAAACTGAGCTATGATTAACTTCGACGATTTTATTTATAACAAAGCACGGGTTCCTGACAATGCAACCGAAAAAACGGAATTCTTCAAAAACCTTGAACAACAATTTCAAGACGAAATCGCCAACTCTGAAGCGGCAAAAGAATATTTCAAGCACTATAGC
>JAAFHB010000047.1 GCA_010906965.1 Mariniphaga sp.
TACTTTTGAAAACAGAGAAGTTGTGCACTGTTGTTGCCATTTTCTGTGCACTCTAATTTACCATTTTCTGTGCATTTGTAATTTCTACTTACAACAGGAAAGATTGCTATATTTATCGAATCTTAAATTTTTAATTCCTATCAATATGAACATGCTCACGCGTATCATTATCAGTACAATATCAATTATGGCAGTTGGCTACATCCTCCCCGGAGTAGTCGTTTCGTCTGTATACACGGCATTTATTGTTGCCATCATTCTTGCATTACTCAATACAATTGTAAAACCTATTCTTATTATTCTGACTTTACCGGTAACGATTGTAACACTTGGTCTGTTTCTGCTGGTCATTAACGGTATTATTGTATTAATTGCGAATAGTTTTATCGATGGTTTTTCGGTCTCTGGTTTGTTTATCGCCATCGTATTCAGCTTATTGGTATCGTTGATTAACGGACTGTTAGGCGTCAATAGTTTTAATGATAAAAATGAGTGAATACGAGCCTTTTGAGGTTATAATAATTATTTTCCGATTCGATATTTTCTGAATTGGGATCGCTACTTTTGCGGTCCATCAACCATCAATATGCAAATAGGTCATTTAGGCGAAATAGCAGGAATATTAACCGCAATATGTTGGACTGCATCCGCATTAACATTTTCATTAGCAACACGCCGGGCAGGCTCATTGGCCATTAATATCGCACGATTGGTTTTGGCGATGGGGATGTTTATGGTCTGGTCGAAAATTATGCGTGGTTACTGGACACCCTCTGATGCTACACCAGAAGCATGGAAATGGTTGTCAATATCGGGCTTAGTTGGTTTCGTTGCCGGTGATTACTGTCTTTTCAAATCGTATTCCTACCAATCAGCAAAGTTGTCGATGCTGATTATGTCGCTGGCACCGCCAGTCGCTGCACTCTCCGGAGCACTGATTCTTCATGAAAGACTTACCTGGTTAAACGGATTGGGAATGATTCTGGTACTTTCAGGAATTGCAGTCGTTATCCTGAAACGACCTGAATATCAAACAAATAAATCAAGATTTAATTATCCGGTGAAAGGCTTATTGCTCGCTTTTGGCGGAGCTTTAGGGCAGGGAGTTGGAGCCGTATTTTCAAAACTGGGAATGGGAAAATACGATCCGTTTGCCTCTTCACAGATAAGGGTAATCACAGGGATTCTGGGTTTCATTGTCATTATCACGTTGGCAAAAGAGTGGCGTTCCATCGGGTTTTCATTAAGAACTAGTAAAGCAATGAAACCTCTTTTAATTGGATCATTCTTTGGTCCCTTTCTTGGCGTTTCACTGAGCCTTCTCGCTTTTCAACACACGTCAGTCGGAATTGCCTCAACATTAATTGCAACAGTTCCAGTCTTTATACTGATCCCTTCGGTGATGATATTTCACGAAAAACTCAATTGGAAAGAGGTTGCAGGTGCCTTCCTGGCGGTTGCCGGAATGGCTGTGTTTTTTCTTTAAATGCCTTTTTACAGGTTTTATTCTCAAAATAAATGTAATTTTACGGGTTTTAAAGAAACAGGAGAAAGATATGTTCGAAATTGCCTATTATCTCCGTCCGGAAATATCAGCCGTTTTTGGCACGGTTTTCGTAATCTTTTTAATTAATAAGTTATTTTAATCGATTTACTATGGCAGGTACCGAACTTTTCGGAAATGAAGAACGAAAAGAAGTAATGGACGTGCTCGAAACAGGAATATTGTTTCGATATAATCATGAAGCACAACGAAATGGCGTATGGAAAGCCAAAACATTCGAAAAGGAGTTCAGCTCCTACCTTGGAGCTAAGCACACACTGTTTTGTTCAAACGGAACAGCCGCCGACTCAATATCACTCGCATGTTGCGGTATAGGTTACGGCGATGAGGTGATTGTTCCTCCCTATACATTTATCGCACCCATAGAAGCAGTTTTAGTAGCCGGAGCGATTCCTGTGTTTGCAGAAATCGATGAAACACTGTGTCTTAGTCCCGAAGGGATAGAGAAAGCAATTACTCCAAGAACCAAAGCTGTTCTGATCATTCAGGTCTTCGGATCAATGGGCAGAATGGATGAAATTCTGGCAGTTTGCAAGAAACACAACCTCATTCTGATTGAAGACGCAGCACCTGCACTTGGTGGCAGTTATAAAGGTAAGATGTTAGGGAATTTTGGTAAAATGTCAGCTTTCTCTTTCGACTATTACAAAATTATTACGGCTGGCGAAGGTGGTGCAGTTGCAACTAACGATGACGAATTATACGAAAAGGCACATAAATTTTCTGATCATGGTCACGACCACATCGGAAATGCGCGTGGAGCTGAACAACATCCGATTCTTGGATATAACTTCCGCGGATCTGAACTCGGAGCAGCTGTTGTTTTAGCACAACTTCGCAAGTTGCCTTATATGATCGAAAAACAAAAGGCACATCAGAATCTTCTTAAAAAGGTTTTGCTGGAATTCCCCGAAATCAAAATGAGGCATGTACCTGATGAAGAAGGCGATTCAGCCACATTCCTTTCATTCTTTCTTCCAAATCCCGAAAAAGCAATTAAAGCATTTGACGAATTTCAGAAAGAAGGATTGAGCGCATCCTATTGGTACCGGAATAATTTCCATTTTCACCGCCAGTGGGGACATCTGAAAGAGATGAAGGCAATTTACAATCTTGCCGTTATGAAGATGGACAATGCGCCTGATTACCGCAACCTGGCAGTTCCTCAATCGGATGCAATTATGCAGAAGTTGATGATGACGCAGATCATGGTTAACTGGAGCGAAGAGGAGTTGAATACGCTGGCGTCGAAAATGAGGTCGGCACTTAAAATTGCACTTAAATAAATAGCCCATGTTCAGAAATTTAAAAGCAGTCGGACGAATTCTTTATGGTCGCAAAAGTTTTGACCAATTAGGTGACGTGCTCGGCGAATTAAGGACTGAAAAGGATTCATACGTCCTTTTTCTTCTTGACCCTTATTTTGAAGGAAAAGATTTTATCAAACGGATACCGCTACATACTCAGGATATACTGAAAATCATAGACATTACGGACGAACCAAAAACCAAAACCGTTGATGCAATAGTTGCCGAAGTGAAAAAACTTCGCAAAGGATTGCCTGTTTCGGTTGTTGGAATCGGCGGAGGCAGCATCATGGATTATGCCAAGGCTATCCGACTGATGTTTACAAACGAAGGCTCGTCTGCACAATATCAGGGTCTTGAT
Source organism: Mariniphaga sp. (assembly GCA_010906965.1). Taxonomy (GTDB): domain Bacteria; phylum Bacteroidota; class Bacteroidia; order Bacteroidales; family Prolixibacteraceae; genus JAAFHB01. Next base: position 3,233 of record JAAFHB010000047.1, read on the forward strand.
TTCATCAAAAACAAAGGTGTTCATTGTACGGTCATCCCTACTATTTCGGGAACTGGTGCCGAAGCATCAATGACAACCGTATTAAGCGGACCAGAAAAGAAATTGGGTATCAAAGGTAACTTCACCACTGTGGATCAATTAGTAATGGATCCTGATCTGATTTCGTCAGTCCCTGAGCCACATCGGTTTTATACGGCAATGGATAGTTACATCCATAATATTGAAGCAGCAAATGGTCACCGCAAAACGATCATGGGCGATTCTTTGGGAGCAGAGTCGCTTCGTCTTTGCCGCGAAATATTTTTATGCGACGATAGTCATACACCCGAAAATGACGAGAAACTGATGGTTGCCTCTTATCTCGGTGGACTTTCATTGACATATTCGGAGGTTGGTGCCTGTCATGCCATTTCATATGGCCTTGCAACGGTACTTGGAATTCATCATGGAATTGGAAACTGTGTTGTCTTTAATCAATTGGAAGAGTTTTATCCTGAAGGTGTTAAAGAATTCAAGGCAATGATGAAGAACAACAATATCGTTCTTCCTACAGGCGTAACTGCAAACTGCACATCAGAAGAGATCGAAAAAATGATTGATGTAACGCTTACACTTGTATTTATGTGGGCACATGTTAGCGGACCAGATTGGCAGAAAACAATTACCCGCGAGAAACTCCGTGGGCTGCTAATGAAAATGTAAAAATACCGACAATGAGAAAAATAGTTAAAGTAGGAAATGTCGAATGCGGTGCAGATCAACTGTTTTTAATAGCAGGACCATGTGTTGTTGAAGATGAAAAAACGATGATGGACACTGCCGAATTTCTGGTAGGTTTATCTGAAAAACTCCATCTTCCATTGATCTTTAAATCTTCATTTCAGAAAGATAACCGAAGCTCAGCCGATTTTTATTCCGGTCCAGGGATGGAAAAAGGACTTGCCATGCTTCAAAAAATCAAAGAACAATTTAAAGTTCCGATACTTACCGATATACATTACCCCGATCAGATTGCAGCAGCAGCAGAAGTAGCTGATGTGATCCAGATACCTGCTTACCTCGTCATGCAGACTACACTTGTGGTAGAAGCGGCCAAAACTGGTAAAGTGATCAATCTTAAACACGGGCAGTTTTTGGCTCCCGAGAATATGATTAAACCGGTACGGAAAGTTGAACAAGCCGGAAATACGAATATCATGGTCACAGAGAGAGGTTATACGTTTGGTTACAACGACCTGATTGTTGATCCCCGCAGTTTTTACCATTTAAGAACAACAGGATATCCTGTTATTTTTGATGTAACTCATTCAATTCGTAAATACGGGATTCCAAGTTCAGATCCGGCAGGTGGTTCACGCGAATTTATCCCGACTTTGGCACGCGCCGGGGTTGCTGCCGGAATTGACGGATTGTTTATCGAAGTACATCCTGATCCAACGCGTGCCTTGTGCGATGCTGCGAGTCAAATGTGCATCGGAGATGTTACCGAGTTTCTAAAACCACTGATCGACATTCATAATGTTGAAGTAAGATACAGATCGCAAATTTAAACTACAAATTGATATGGAATTTTTTCTTGACTCAGCTAATCTTGCTGAAATTGAAGAAGCCCTGAAACTAGGGATCATTGATGGTGTAACGACTACGCCAACATTTATGCACAAAAACGGTATTACTGATATCGACGGTGCTATTATTAAGCTGTCAAAAATGGTCCCGGTGCTGATGATTGAAGCATTGGGTGAAACTTCCGAACAAATTGTTGCTGAAGCACATCGTCTGCTTGACCTCGGGCTCGACAAGAAGAAAACGGTATTCAAAATCCCGGTCAATTTCGAAGGCGTGAAAGCGTGTAAAAAGCTTCATTCGGAAGGTTTCTTAATCAATTTACACCTTGTTTACAACATACAACAAGCTTATATGGCATTAACCGCCGGAGCAAACTACGTATGCGTGCTGGTTGGCAGAATGCAGGACCAGGGACATGACGCACTTGGCCTGGTTAAAGAAATTGTTGATGTCATTAAGGAATACAAATACGATTGCAAAGTGATGTTCTCATCGGTACGTTATCCGGAACACGTGAAGGATGCGTTGAAGCTGGGAGCACACAATATTACGCTTCCATGGAGCATTATGAAAAAATTGGCTGATAATCACCTTACAAAATTAGGCACCGATCAGTTCTTCCAACATACACGTCTGATGACAATTCAGGTGAAGAGTGTCATTTCTGATTCAAATCCGGTTGTTGACATCGATTGCAAAGTGATCGATGCATTACTAAAGATGACTGACTCAGGAATGGGCGCAGTTTCGGTTGTGACAAAGTCAGGTAAGCTTACCGGTATCTTTACTGATGGAGATCTTCGCCGCCAGATGCGCAAATTAGGAGAACGTATACATACCGCTTCTGTTGGAGAATGTATGACCGTTAATCCTATTTCGATTGAAGGTGATTCATTCTTGCAGAAGGCAGCCGATATCTTTAATGCCAACCAGGTAGATAATATCATTGTAACCGAAAACGGACTTCCAATTGGAATGCTCGACATTCAGGACCTGGTTAAGCTTGACTTAATCAATTAAGAGTCTGAAATATATATAAAAAGGCGGAGCATTTATGTTCCGCCTTTTTAGTTAAAAACTATTCGTTATCCGGTAAGAAATTCGGATACATATAATCTGTCGCAGGAACAAAAGTCTCCTTCACTGTACGGATAGAAACCCATCGAAGCATATTGAAAACCGAACCTGCCTTATCGTTTGTTCCCGATCCCCTCGCACCGCCAAATGGTTGTTGTCCGACTACTGCACCGGTTGGCTTATCATTGATGTAAAAGTTTCCGGCTGCATTGCTCAGTCGTTTTGCCATCTTTTCAATCGAATAACGATCCTGAGAAAAGATAGCCCCCGTTAGCGCATAAGCCGAGGTTGTATCGAGTATCGTCAGCGTCTCATCGATCTTTGCATCATCATAAACAAATATGGTGACAACCGGCCCGAAAAGCTCTTCCTTCATCGTGATGTAGTCAGCTTTCTTCGCAAGAATAACCGTTGGCTGCACGAAATAACCTTTCGATTTATCGCAATCTCCACCATAAATAACTTCCGCATCCTTATCCGTGCGAGCCCTGTCGATAAAACCTTTCAGTTTATCAAACGAAGTTTCATCAATTACGGCATTCACAAAGTTTGTGAAATCTTCCACAGGACCCATTTTCAAACGTTGCAATTGCGAAAGGGTAATCTCCCAGGTTTTCGCCCATATTGAAACAGGAACATAAACCCGCGATGCTGCAGAGCACTTTTGTCCCTGGTATTCAAACGAACCACGAACAATGGCCGTGGCAAGCGCCTGGGTATTAGCTGTAGGATCAGCAAAAATAAAATCTTTGCCTCCCGTCTCTCCCACTATTCGTGGGTATGATTTATATTTGAAAATATTCTCACCGATTGTTTTCCAGATATCCTGAAATACGCCTGTTGATCCGGTGAAATGGATACCAGCAAAATCGGGATGGCTGAAAATAATCTTACCTGCTGCCGGACCCGACACGAAAACAAGGTTAATCACCCCGTCCGGAAGTCCTGCTTCCCGTAAAATTTCCATAATCACACCTGCTGAATAAACAGCCGTCTTGGCACATTTCCAAACACAAACATTGCCCATCATAACCGGAGCAACCGGCAAATTACCTGCAATAGAAGTAAAATTGAATGGTGTCAACGCAAAAACAAAGCCTTCGAGCGGACGGAATTCATTATAATTCCACATTCCGGGATTTGACTCGGGCTGCATTTCGTAGATCTGCGTCATACATCTCACACCGTACCGATAGAAATCAGCCAATTCGCAGGCAGCATCCACCTCTGCCTGGAAAGCGTTTTTCGATTGTCCAAGCATTGTTGCTGCATTTAGTTTGGCGCGGTAAGGTCCGGCAAGCAGATCGGCAGCTTTTAAAAAGATAGCAGCCCTGTGGTGCCATTCCAGGTCAGCCCATGCGTTACGGGCAGCCAAAGCTGCGTCGATTGCCTGAACAACATGCGATTCATCGCCCTGGTAAAAATATCCAAGCAGATGTTTGATATCATGTGGCGGATGTATTTCAATTTTATTCGAAGTTTTCACCTCTTTTCCACCAATGAACATGGGAAGTTCAACAACCTTTGAGCGCATTTCTGCAATCATCGCTTTTAGTTCAACTCTTTCAGGAGAACCTGGCTTGTAACTCTTTACAGGCTCATTCTGAGGAACCGGAACATTATAAAAACCTTTCGTCATAGCTATTGAGATTTGGGATTATTCAGGAAAACCGCTTTTCGATTCCTATTATTTTGACTACAAATCTAAGCGTTGGACACGACAATATTGCTAATAAATATCAGCTTTCGCCAGATGCCAAAATCAACAGGCAGAAATAAATAAACCCTCAAACGGGATACATCAGATATCACTTGTAACGACATGCCTTGTCTCTGCAGTCCTGCCATCCAAGGTTACCTTAACAGCCTATTTATAGCCAGATGCAGAATCAAAAACTTATATTTCGTGAAAATAACCTGAACACTCTTTTAATGTTCCAAACCGGTATTTTTTCTGTTTGAAGCAATCAATTACATCACCCAGTCTTTCGGCTAATTTATTCCCTGAGTTCCGCACAATGTAAGACGGCAATTTTACTTCCGGAGCAGAAAGATCAGCAAACTCCCATGGATGGAAATACACATTTAAATATCCATCCCTCTTTATGGCACCAATACACATCTGCTTGTAAAGACTTAAAGGAAAGTTGTGTAGCGATAACCAAAACAATGGAATTCTGAATACAGAAGAAACCGAAGCCGGGATCTGGCAAAGCGATTGTTCGTAGAAAATCCGGCGGGGCTTGTTCAGGTTGTTGTATTTCCCAGGTAAAAAGGTAGGGTTTAACGAAGAGTTATACTGATATCCTGCTTCAATAATAGGCGCTGCATCAATTGGCATCATATTGGGCATTCGAAATCCCTTAACTGTTGTTCCTGTTAATTGCTCCAACACTTCTTTTGATTCCCGAAGGTCTTTAATTTCGAATGCTGCATGGTAATAGCCATGCGACGCCACTTCATGTCCTTCGTTTACCATTCGGTGGATTAAATCGATGGCATTTATAGCAAAGTTTGCGGTGCAAAAAAAAGTGGCTTTCACACCTTTCTGCAAAAGCAGGTCGAGAATGCGCACGGTCCCTATTTTGGAAACGGACATTTGCTGCTCAAAGCTTAATGTCTTGGTATAGGGAAGCGGGTTGTCGAATTCTTCGATATCAAAACTTAAAAAAATCATAATTTGCTTTTTAAATTCGTCGACTTGACGATATAAAGCGGCCTATCTTTCACCTGCATAAACATTTTCCCGATGTAGATCCCAATAATTCCCAAAACACTGAGTTGTAATCCAGAAAAGAAAACGACCGTTAAAATTACAGAACCCCATCCATAAGCATAATGTCCCGAAAAGTAGTATGACCAAATGACATAAGGAAAATACAAAAAGGAAAGCAGCGAAAGAATAAATCCCAGGTAGACAGCGAGATAAAGCGGACGAATACTAAGCGAAGTAATTCCATTAAAGGCAAAGTGTACCATCTTCCGGAAAGTATATTTGCTATGTCCGTACTGCCTGTCATCGGGATGATAGTCGATGGCAACCTGCTTAAACCCGATCCATTTAATCAATCCACGGATAAACAAATCATTCTCTTTGAACCGTGAAAATACGTCGGCCACACGTTTGTCAATCAATCTGAAATCAGAGGTTCCCTTTTCGATCTTAATATCCGACAGCCAACTCACAAATGAGTAGAATATATTTGAAGTTTTGCGTTTTAAATAGGAAAGATTTTCACTCTCTTCGCGTCGTGTATAGACAATATCAAAACCCTGTTCCCACTTCTCGAGCAATTTGCAAACCAATTCAGGCGGATGCTGAAGATCGCAATCCATCGATATAATACAATCACCATTGGCACAATCCAGACCAGCTTTCAAGGCATTCTGATGACCGAAATTTCTGGACAGTTCGATATAAAACACTTTTTCATTGCGGCTTTGAAGGTTTTCAATCTTCTGAAGTGTGTCATCAGTACTGCCATCATCGATGAAGATGATTTCAATATCATAGCGGTCGTGTGGAAAACAGGAATCTATTCGCTCGCTTATGATGTCAATATTTCCTGATTCGTTGTGTGCCGGAAGTACAATTGAAACAAGTTTCTTCTTCATTTTTGCAAATCTGTTAGGTAGTTATCCGATTTTCGAAAAAGCATTTCGTATATGATTGTCAGCCATATAATCGTACAGGGAAGTGCCTGCAAAGCATAGGGTTGTATAAAGTGCCGGTACAGATAATCGGGAAACAGGTCGGAAGGGGCAAAACTTGAGACCGTTATCCCGAAGATAATCAGGAATAAATTCCATGTTGTATACGGCCGTTTCTGCATCACAAACCAGATTGCCACTCCAGCAAGGGCAATGATATAACTATTGGGTTCGCTTCCGGTACTAAACAGCACCGTAAAGATTAAAACAGAAGCAAGTGTGAGCAATTGAAACCAGTTCTGCCGGTACTCCCTGATCCGCAGGTAAGGAAGAGCGAAAAGCAGAAGCGCACCCAACAAAATAGGGATGTTCGAAAAATCAAAATTCCCTGTTGATTTATGTAGGATACCTAAAAAAGAAACATTTTGCTGGAGTGCACTGCCATTTCCCTGATTCTTAATAACCAACTCGTTAAACCATCCTTTATATTGATCAACGATAAATTCAGGCGATGAAATAAACATGGGCAAGACAAAGAAAACGATGCCCCATATCGCACTCCAAAGTAATAATTTCGGTTTATGCTTCGAAAAGAAGAAAAAGGCAAATCCAACGATTCCGTACAATTTCACAAAGGTCCCCAACATAATCATAAACGCCGCCCAAATATCTTTTTCTTTCCTGATATTGGTAAACGACAGTATAATAAGTGCAGCAGTTACCGTATTAAACTGAACATTGGTTTGAGCTATAATGAGCGAATTTGTACAAATCCAAAAGATAGCCATGTGCTGCCACGAATTGATTGGCAACTCTTTAACTGCGTAATAAAGCACCATCGCTAACATGACCAGCCAAAGTGTTCCACCTAACAGATCGGGCATCAACGCAAAAGGAGCCATGATAATTCCGAAGACAGGACCGTAATGATTAATATCATCGAAAAATTCAGGCCGCGGCTGATAAAGCGGAAATTGTTCCAATATATTCAGGAACACATATTTATAGATCTTATAATTATTATGAAGCCGTCCGGTCATGGAATTGAAAATACCCATGAATACTGAAATGGCTATCCACAACCAATAGATCGTCCGGTAGTCGTTAAAAAAGGATTTATTGAAAAATACAGACAATTTCTTTGCTATTGGCATACTGAAGGATGTAATTTTAATCAGTGTCGTATAGCACGGATCAAACCGCGTCGTAAAAAAGGAGCTTTAATTTTCCGATCTGTGAAAAGGAGTACAAAGCCATCGGAATGAGATGTTTCGAATCCATATTCAGTTAAACACCTGGTAAATTCATGCTCATCTTCTGGTTTATGATAGGTGCAAATCGCCACTTTAAGCGGTTTGCATTGCTGAAGAATTCTTTTACAACCATTTAACAGGTTCGCTTCTGCCCCTTCAACATCAATTTTCAGAAATGATAACTTTTCATCAACACCGAAATAATCATCAAGCGTTGTGCATTTAGCGTCAGTTACATCACTAACGAATTTATTAACGATGACCACTTTATCTTTCCATGGGCCGAATGTTGCATTTAATGGTTCAAGCCATTCTTTATTGCTTTCAAAAAGTATAATTCGCGATGCTTTTTCAACGACACTTAATGCTAAAATACCTTCAGCGGCTCCGATATCGGCAAGAACATCACCAGTTTCGACTTTAAAATTTTTAGCCTCGTAACAATGTGGACATCGTGAATCCTGTTCTTTAATCAACTCATTGAAACTTTTCCTGATCCGCTTTTTACTCCATCTTTTCTTGAAATAGAGCCGCCTACCATCAAACATAACATAACGCAAGTCTAGTCCCTTATCATCAAGAACTTCAACAGCGTCTTCAACATATTCATCCTGGAAATAATCGGGAAACATAACTACTGGTCGGTTTCTTAAATATTCAAGAACCTTTTCAACTTCATCGGAAAGTGGCTCCGACAGCTTGGCATAATACTCAAGCACGGACGCCCGAAGCATTTTGGCCACTATTTTCTTCCGAATAAATTTAGGTACAATAATTCTGTAAATCCGTGATTGAAGTATGTTCATCAATTGTAATATTTAGTATTTAAACTAACTGTTTTGTCTGGAAGCTTAGGCAACAAAGTTAAAACAATTCACATGCGTCCTGCAGACGCTCCAACATCTAAGCATTATTATTTTAAAATAATTGTTTATTCATAATTGTTTTATAGTTGATTTTTATCTAAAAACACAGTTTTTGAATACATTGTGGATTCTACATCAGATATTTGCAACATGGAAATGAATTTAAAAAAAATAATTTTTAACCAAGCAAATTAAAAAGCAAAAATGTCAATTAAAAGATTATTTTTGCTTCCACCTAATTGTAAAAAAAATGATAATCGGATATGAAGCAAAGCGTGTATTCCAAAATAGTTCTGGCCTGGGAAACTATAGTCGGAACACCATTGATTTATTAGCCAGGTATTACCCGGGAAATAGATATAAGCTATTTGCGCCTAAACTGACTAATCTTTATTCAATGCCCGGATCGGCCCAAATCATTACTCCAAAAACATTCTTTTCAAAATTGATGACCTCCTACTGGAGATTAAGACAGATTGTCAAATCATTAAAATATAACAACATAGAAGTCTTCCATGGATTAAGCCACGTATTGCCTTTCGGTATCGAAAAAACGGGAATACCATCTGTAGTAACAATTCACGACCTTATTTTCTTAAGATATCCTGAATATTATAAATTGATTGACCGGAAGATGTATGAATCCATTTATAGGAGTTCATGCATCAGAGCAACTAAAATAATTGCGATCAGTAACCAGACAAAAGTTGATTTGATCCATTTTTTTGGAATAAATCCCGATAAAATTGAAGTGATTTATCAGTCGTGCAACAAGGTGTTTTATAGTAGAGTAAGAGAAGCTCAAAAAATAGCCATTCGATTAAAATTTAATCTGCCTGAAAAATTCATCCTTAGTGTGGGAACAATTGAACGCAGGAAAAACCAACTTGCCATTTTGAAAGCAGTTGTGCAAGAGAAGCTGGATATTACAGTTGTCATACTTGGTAAACCAACAGAATACATAAACCAGCTGAACCATTTTATCAATGAAGCAGGTATAAGTAAACAGGTTATATTTCTGCATAACACAACCACCGATGAATTGAAGGCCATTTATCAAATGGCAGAAGTAATGGTTTATCCTTCTTTTTTTGAAGGGTTCGGACTTCCGGTGCTCGAGGCACAGGCATCGGGATGCGCCGTTATTACATCAAATATCAGTAGTTTACCCGAAGCTGGAGGCAAAGGTGCACTCTATATTGATCCGGAAGATATTTCACAGATTGGTTCTTCAATAAACAGCCTGCTTTCTGATATACAGTTTAAAAGCAAGTTAATTCAAAAAGGAACAGCAAATGCAGCACTTTTTAGCGAAAAGTTGGTTGCCGAAAGATTAATGAAACTTTATATGAAATTGACACAAAAGACCGGAACGATAAGAACGCTCAAACCGATGACCATCACTACTTAATGTAATTTAATGATCTTTTGCTTAACCATGTTCCTGATCTCAAAGCATTGAGATAATAAGACAATAACTGGACGTAAATTAGTGCAATTGCGTTTAATCTGGGTATAAAAAAGAAAATTACACCGACGATTGCCGGAAGAAGCCCAAACAAAACATGATCGAGAATAAGAAAAGTATGCATGTAAAAGGCTTTCAAACCAGATATATGCTTCGAAATATAAATATGACGCGAAATATTTACACAAGTTTTTGTCAAGGCAGTGACTTGTTTGTTAATACGTGAAGCACCACCATGATTATGCTCAACGGAAACAGTCTTAATCAGAACAATCTCGCCACTTTTTAAATGAGCCCTGCGACATGAATCCACATCCTCGAAATACATCCAGAAATCATCATCCCATCCTGCTAAACCATTATAAGATTCCTTACTGAGCATGAATACCGATCCGGAAACCCAATCAGGATAAAGATAATTATCATCCTGGATGAATGGATTTTCCTTATGATGGATAAAGATTTTATTGATCGCCCGAAGCCATCCGGTTAAATTGAATGGAGTTAAATAATTGCCGTAAGGACGCTCTTCCGAACCATTCTCCTTTATCTGGCTACACGAAATAACTGAGAACAACCTTCTTACACGAGCCTCAGAAAGCATCACAAAAAGAGCTTCTGCATTTACAATTGTATCGGGATTTAAGAACAGAAAATAGGAACCATGACTAATCTTTGCTCCAAGATTACAACCATTGGCAAAACCCCAATTGCCATCGTTTATTTTGAAAGTAAATTTAGGGAATTGCTCCTTGAAATTGTCGATCATCCCATCATCAGAATCATTATCAACAACAATTACCTCATGTGTAAAGCGACTGTCCTCAATTAAATTCAATGAATCAAGACATTGAGAGAGTCTTTTCCATCCCCTAAAATTTACGATTATGACTGAAATATCCACCAATTTAAAAACTGTTTTGTACAAAATTAATAAATAAACTTTAGCACCCTGTTTTGACTTATTTTAGTCTGATTGGTTTAATCTGGAAAAGAAAAAAATGGCAGTTAATAAAGAAATTTAGAATGAAGAATCCCCCGAAGCATTAAAAGCTTTGGGGGATTCTTATTAATTAAATCGAATTAAATCCGGATCTATTTCTTCTTAAGCCACAATTCTTCCATCTCTTCAAGTGTCTTTCCTTTGGTTTCAGGAACCATTTTCCAGACAAAAACAAATGAAAGAACACTCATAATACCGTAAAAACTATATGTCCATCCACCACTGAATTCCATCATAGCAGGATAAGTAGATGAAATAAAATAGTTTGCAGCCCACTGAGCAGCAACTGCAATTGCAATCGCTCTTCCCCTTATCTTGTTTGGAAAGATTTCAGAAATAAGAACCCAGCATATCGGTCCCCACGACATCATAAAAGACGCGGTGTAGATGACAATAAAAATTAGCGTACTAATGCCAATCACATGCATAAAAGCCAGTCCACCGATGGCAAACATCCCTACTGCCATGCCTATAGATCCGATCATCAGCAGTGGTTTCCTTCCGTATTTATCAACAGTCAGAATGGCAACAACCGTAAATATTACGTTTATCAATCCCATTACCACCGTTTGAAGCATCGATGCATCTTTGGCAGCACCCATACTTTCGAAAATGCGCGGTGCATAATACAATGCAACATTGATCCCGACAAACTGCTGAAAAACAGAGAGTAAAACGCCAATAATGATCACAATTTTTCCATAGGCCAATAATTTTTCAGAAGCAGCCTCAACAGATTTTTTGATATCCTTCATAATGAGCTTCGCTTGTTGAATCCCATTAATTTTAGTCAAAATCTCCAACGCTTTGCTATCCCGATTGGTAAGCGCTAAATAACGCGGCGTTTCAGGAACAAAGAACAGCAATAGCCCAAAAATAGCAGCGGGTATAGCCTCGGAAACAAACATCCACCGCCATCCGGTTTCGTTAATAAATTCGATCGTTTTCCCCTGTGCTATTCCCCAGTTGACAAAATAGACGACCAGCATACCAAAAATAATGGCAAACTGGTTGATTGATACCAAACGACCACGTATATCGGCGGGAGCAACTTCGCCTATGTACATCGGAACGACAGCAGATGCCAGACCAACGCCTATTCCACCGATTATCCGGTAAAAGTTGAACATGTACAATAAGCCCAGGGTGGGTTCACCTCTTTTAAAAAACAAAGCTTCGGGAAAACCTGAACCCAACGCTGAAAGAAAGAACAATACCGCAGCAAGCATCAGTGTTCTTTTGCGTCCCAGTTTTGAAGCCAGCAGCCCGGAGATCATGCCTCCTATAATGCAGCCAATTAAGGCACTTGAAATAGTTGCTCCATGTGCAAGCGATCCAAGCCCAAGACTTGTGATCAGATAAGCCTGAACAGATTTCTCTGCTCCTGATATTACAGCCGTGTCGTATCCAAATAAAAGACCTCCCAGTGTTGCCACTAGGGTAATCGCCATAATATAAACGATATTACGATCCTTCATAAAGTTAAATGTAGCTGTTTATCAGTTGCTCAAGCATTTCCTGTTTTCCACTGATCTGTTTTGGTTCGCCAGCTTCTTTTGCATGATTATATAAATCATTCAAACTGAGTTTGCCATGATCGAATTCAGCGCCTTTGCCAGAATCGAACGAAGCATAACGGTTCGATTTCAGTTTCAGGTAGTTTGAGTCCTTTAAAAGTTTGTCGGCAATCACCAACGCACGAGCAAATACGTCCATCCCCGAAACATGGGCAATAAAGATATCTTCAAGATCGGTTGAATTACGACGTGTTTTTGCATCGAAGTTGATACCACCTGTTGTGAAACCACCATTCTGAATGATCTCGATCATAGCTTCAGTCACTTCATAAATATTAGTTGGAAATTCGTCTGTATCCCATCCGTTCTGATAGTCACCTTTATTGGCATCAATGGAACCAAACATGCCTGTATCGCGAGCTGTTCTTAACTCATGAGCAAAAGTATGGCCAGCCAAAGTAGCATGGTTTACTTCGATGTTCATTTTGAAATCTTTATCTAAACCGTGTGCCTTCAGGAAGCCAACAACAGTTGCGGTATCGAAATCGTACTGGTGTTTCATTGGTTCCATAGGTTTTGGCTCAATCAGGAAGGTCCCTTTAAATCCTTGTTTGCGTGCATGATCGCGTGCCATACCCAGGAATTGGCCCATGTGTTCCAGTTCGCGTTTGGTATCTGTATTGTGAAGACTCATATAACCTTCGCGTCCGCCCCAGAAAACATAGTTGCTACCACCTAAAGCAATTGTTGCTTCCATGGCATTCTTAACCTGAACTGCGGCATTGGCAACAACATTGAAATCGGGATTAGTAGCAGCACCATTCATGTAACGTGGATCGGAGAATACATTGGCAGTACCCCACAATAGCTGAATACCTGTGGCTTGCTGACGCTCTTTTGCAAAGTCGATCATATTGGCAAGTCGTTTCTCAATTTCGAAAACGGATCCGCCTCCAACAACATCGGTGTCGTGAAAACAGTAGTATGGAACACCTAATTTGCTGATAAACTCAAATGCGGCATCCATTTTATCTTTGGCGGCAGTCATCGGATCAGATGCGCCAACCCAAGGGAAAATTTGTGTTCCGGGACCAAATGGATCTCCACCATCGCCACAGAATGTGTGCCAGTAAGCCACTGCAAAACGAAGATAATCTTTCATTGGTTTTCCCAATACAACCTGTTTAGGATCGTACCATTTGAATGCCATTGGATTTTTTGAATCCGGTCCCTCGTATTTAATCTGTTCGATACCAGGGAAATACTCTTTATTTCCTTTAAAAGCTGCCATAATGATAAATTTTAAAATTGATTTTTTGAATTTATATTTACTTAGATGTATTTTTCAAGCTGAATTTTCCAGGTTTGATAGGCTTCCTCGTATTGAGCACTTTTGCTAGTATCTGGAGTCACCGTTTCCAGTTTTTTCAGATTGGCAAAAGCCTCTTTTGCTGAAGCATAATAGCCGGAACCAATACCTGCGCCACGTGCAGCACCCACCGATCCATCGGTATTGTACAATTCGATGGTGGCACCTGAAACTCCGGCAAGTGTTTCACGAAATACAGGACTGAGGAACATATTGGCTTTCCCGGCGCGAATAACCTTTGCTTTAATACCGATTTGTTCCATGATTTCCATTCCGTATTTGAATGAGAAGACGATTCCTTCTTGCGCAGCGCGGAAAAGATGTGCCTCTGTATGAATATTTAAGCCTATTCCCGAGATTTGAGCACCAATATTTTTATTGCCAAGAACACGTTCAGCTCCGTTTCCGAAAGGCAGAATGCTTAAACCTTCGGAACCAATGGCGATCTCTGCCGCTTTCCTGTTCATTTCTTCATACGAAAATGCCTTATTTCCAACATATTTATTCAACCATGAATTCAAAATTCCGGTTCCATTGATGCAAAGCAAAACACCCAAACGGTTTTCAGCCGCTGAATGATTGACATGCGCAAATGTATTCACCCTCGACTGCGGATCGTATTTTACATCGCCGCTAACGCCATAAACAACGCCCGATGTTCCGGCAGTTGTGGCAATTTCACCAGGATTTAAAACATTCAGCGACAAAGCATTATTTGGTTGGTCACCTGCCCTGTACGACACAGGCGTGCCGGCTTTCAAACCAAGTTCACCAGCAATTTTAGTTGAAACATGTCCCTGAATTCCAAATGTATCAACGAGTTCAGGAATCAGTTCCTTATTAAATCCGTAATAATTAAGAACGAGTTCTGATACTTTATTTTTCCTGAAATCCCAAAACATTCCTTCGGATAATCCCGAAGCTGTGGTCCTGATTTCACTGGTCATACGCATCGCGATATAATCGCCGGGTAACATTATCTTATCAATTTTCTCATAAACTGAAGGTTCGTTCTCCTTCACCCATTTAAGTTTCGAAGCCGTAAAATTACCGGGCGAATTGAGCAAAGTGCTCAGGCACGTCTCATTTCCAATTTCATTAAATGCCTTGCTTCCTATTTCCGTTGCACGGCTATCGCACCAGATAATGGAAGGGCGCAGCACATTCTGCTGTTTATCAACAACAACAAGTCCATGCATCTGGTACGAAATTCCGATAGCAACGATCTCCTCACCCGAAATCTTTGCCAATGATTTGGCTTCGAGAATGGCAAGTTTTAGATTTTCCCACCAGAGTTCTGGTTGCTGCTCAGCCCAGCCAGACTTTTTGGCAACAATCGTCATCTCATTTTTAGGGTAAAACGAGGTTCCAGCGATTTCACCTGTTTCACCGTTCAGAATGGAAGCCTTCACCGAAGAGCTTCCGATGTCAATTCCTAATAAATACATAGTGGTTTATAGTTCAAAGTTTATGAATATATCTGTTCTGTTGTGTCATGATTGTTAAAGTGATTCCCGGATAATTAATTCGGTGGGAACCAGAAAATCGAGTTTTGTATTGTCTAAGGCAAATTCAGCCGCTTTTTGACCCATTAATTTGAAATCAGTCGAAATAACCGTGATCCCGTCAGCAATGAACTTCTTCATCGGGGTGTCGTTGTACGACAGAATGCCAAAATCATCCCGAAGCCTAAATTTCTTACTGTTAGCTTGTTCCAAAATAGAAGCAAGATCGATATCCTCGAAAACCAAGTATACTTTTCCAATCTGGATATCGAGGTCAGCAATATCATATATTACACTAAATTTCATGTTGTTATCATCGCAGAACCGATTCACGTTCTTTACTGACTCAATTGGATGAAATGTATATTCCGGATAAACGCAAACCACCTCATCGTATTTTCGTAACAGGTGCCACCCTGATGTTAAACACCGGTAAACAGATTCTCCAAAATCCTGGTAAACTTTAGCCTGACCCACTTCGGAATGTATGTGCCAGTCAATAAGAAGTAATTTATCAGGGTCAATTTCTTTGACAATCGCCGGAATATCAGGATGGTCAAAATTCATAATGATGTACGAATTGAACTTGCCGATACTATTCCGTATAATCGATTCAAACAGATCGAAATTATAATGGTGAAAATTGATATCCACCATCACATTACGAGGTAAGTTTTGTTTGAAAGAGTTGTATAACACTTCTTTATAAGCCTTAAACGTATCGAGAAAAAGAAAAACCTGTTTTTGGGACCGGGTCACAAAATATCCCTTGTTCGGAATAGCTTCTACAATACCCCGCCTTTTCAGTTCCGCATAACTCTTAAAAACGGTATCTCTCGATAAACCAGACTCTTTCATTAAGCCATTTACCGAAGGCAACGCATCACCTTCGCGAAGCATCTTGTAATTAATAGAACGGATCAAAGCATCAACAAGCTGCTGAACTTTTGATACTCCCGAATCTAAATTAGGTTTAAAACTAAATTTCTTCATGTACAAAACTATCGGCTCATCTGTTCTGATCCGTTCTGCAAACTTAATCTTTTATTCATGCCACAGATTTATTTTAATGATGTTATAAAACATGTAATTTCACAATTCTGTCAAGCAAATGCCAATTATTGTTTTGAACTAAATGCGATTAAATCTGTTAAATTATAATAAATTCATCCTGATCAATAATTATAGCCATGAAAAGTCTTAACTTGAAGCGGGTAATCTTAATACTATTGGTATTAAATAGTTTAGGGGCAGTTTCCTTTGGACAGGACATCTCCAAAAAAATCGGCAAATCAGTTTTTATTACCGGAATTACGTACGACAGCAATACACGTGAGCCATTATCGAATACTAATTTCAATGTCAATAATAAAAATATATTTACAACCAATGAATTGGGGCGATTTTCGTTTTTCGGGTCTCCAAGTGACACAATCTTATTTACCTATATGGGCTACCAACCGACAAAATTCATTGTACCCGATACTTTAAAATCAGAAGAATATGTGGTGGGAATATTCATGTATGAGCAGCCGATAAAATTAGCTGAGATTATAATTCTACCAAGGACTCCGATAAGTTCGATCATAATAACACCTGTTAAGACTGATCAAAAAACAATGGATATCGCACAAGGCCATGTCAATGATGCCGTTGTCAAAGGTTTAACTCAACCGGTAAAGGTTTACGATGCCGATATGAATGCCAGAAAGACCATGCGAAACAATCAAACGCGAATGGAATACAAAGGAATGCTTGTCTCGCCTGAGAATTCGGTAGGCTTGTCAACACAAAGTTACAGAACCTATAGTATGATCTATGGCTCACCAATTTCCACGCCTCACAAAATTGCAAAAGAGATGATTACAAATAGTGAAAGCTCAATTCTGCTCCAACACTACGAAGCCATCAATAGAATTATGCAGGAGCCCCAGGCAGCTTCTGACACAATAGTTGGTAAGTGACGAAAAGATTATTTAAAGATTTCAGAATGAAAGTATATGTCTAATTATCACTCATTTCTATTGCCGTACAAACATGGCTTTAATGATGTGCCAAACCATATTGGGGTTTTCTTTAAGCCGGCGAGTCGAATAATTGAACCACTGTTTTCCGAATGGGACATAAACCCTGATTCTGTGACCACGATCTACAATTGATTGCCTTAGTTTAGGTGCAACTCCGAACAACATCTGGAATTCATACTTGTCTTTAGGAACTTTTAGCTGCTCAATTATTTCATAGGCCTTATCTATCAGATATTTATCATGGGTGGCAATACCAACGTATATACCATTCTCGAGCATGAAGCGCATGTCTTCAACGTAGCGATCCCTTATTTCCTGGTATTTTTTATATGCAATGCTTTCATCTTCGATGTAAATTCCTTTGCAAAGTCTGAAATTCAAAGGAGCTTCAGGAGAATGCAGATCCATCAGATCCTTGACATCATCAAGTGTCCGTCTCATGTAAGCCTGAACAACAATTCCGACACGACGAGGGAATTTGGTTTTTAGCCGTCTGAATATTTCCAGTTCAATGGTAGTACATTCTGAATCCTCCATGTCGATTTTAATAAAGGAGTTACATTGATCCGCGGCCTCCACAATATCGGCTAAGTTATGGTAACAAGCCTCAGAATCGAGCAATAACCCAAACATAGATGGCTTAACGGAAAAATTGCCATTGACTTTTTCAGCAGTGAATCTTCTTATTAAGTCGATGTATTGTTCTTTATAGACGTCTGCTTCCGCGAGGTTCTGAATATACTCGCCAAGCAAATCAACTGTCACCATTATCCCATTTTGGTTCAGTTTTCGCGATTCTGATAGTGCATCTTCGATGTACTGTCCTGATATATAACGTTTTGAAAAAATCCAAACGAGCTTTTCAGGAAATAACGGGAGCATTTTTGCTATTAATTTATCGATCATTTTTTTAGTCTGGTTTGCTGTGTGTTTCAATATTCATTAATGATTGTAAAAGTATTGTGGCAATACCATACAATCTATGATGTTTATCAATACAATTAAACAAATCATCCTAAAAAATAACTTTAAAGCCTCCCTTCTCAATTGTGTGCCAAGCCAGGACTAAAGTTTCTTCATCCTGGATATCGATTTTGTTTTTACGGAGAACCCTTTTAACCGGTTTTCGGTCTTTTACCTCAAATTGATCAAGAAAAGAATTCTCGTTTAACCGCACAGTCGTGTATCCTTTTTCAGATGAATAAAAAAAGTATTGATAGGATGGCACATAAGCCTGGTCGTTTGCAATACCGTTATCGCCAGTATAAAGCTGAACCTTCACAAGGAAGTGTCTCCTGTAAACAATCAAATCGGTGGCGCCTTTCGAAAGAACTTCGAAAAAATGATCCCCTGGCTGGGATCCATCATAATACTGTTTTCTGAAAAAACGGGTATTCCCTTTCTTATTGGTTATTGAAAATCCGCTGATGGTTTCTTTATCGATCACCACATGACAAGGAATTTCTTTATTATAATATATTAACTCGTCTTCGTAGGCACTATAACGTATTGACAAGGTATCTGAAATTTCACCATTTGAAAATTCAACATTCCCTTGCAACCAGATATCAAACAAAAATGGAGAGCCATCGAGTGAGGGATAGGGTACATAACGTACTCCTTTGATCTTCTGGCTATCCCAGTTTTTGTTTAATGGTTCCTGAGCCTTTAGAATTGCAGCGTTTCCGTAAATAAGTGCAATCATTAATAGAGGTATGATTCGTCTTGTCATGTTATTTTACTTCAAAATATTTCTCGGAAAAAATAAGGGTTCCGTCTTTCAATCTTCCTCTTACAATCAATTTATAATGTCCCAGGACGGATGAAGTATTACATTGAACAGAAATTGATTTGGCGGGTACTGCTGATGAATCCCAGTAAAGTAACTGCCTCAGATCGGGAACTGTTGCTATTGTTATCCTGGGTTCAGCCCACAGGTACGACTGTTGTATGCCATTGAGATTCTTGCGGACAATTTGGCTGGATTCCGCAATCCTGGAAATATCTTTTTTCGTAGTGTAAATTGCAACAACACCCGGGAATCGCAAATTGCCGAAAATGCGTTCACTTTGGCAGACGTCAATCCTCTCAATGTCGGCGGTCCCCAAATTTGCAATTATCTTTAAGTCGCGAATTGGTATTCCATCAATCAGAGTCAGTGGGCTCTCATCAAAATATTCGTTTGCGGAACTATTAAATACCCGCAGACTAAGTTCATTGTTGGAATTTTTGAATTTCACCCCTCGTAACAATTCCTTCGATATTTCAGAAAAATTCGCAAAGTCAAGAAATAGACGTGGATCAACGCTTTGCGAAGCTTTCCCATAGTAGGGATGACCTTTGATTGATTTTTGAGGAGTTGTAACAAGTTTTAAATAATTCTGACTAAAAACTTTCTGGAAGGTTACTGTTGAAATGTTTCGGGTCAACGCCTCTTTAAAATCAAGCGGAAAGGACTGCAATTGGAATTCAGGTAACTTTCCGCTTTCGGCAAACCCCTCATCCAGTTTGAAATCCAAAAGTTGGCCAGGTGAGTTTCCGAGGCATTGCAGCACAGACTGAGTAGCTCCAGTGTATTTGTCGAGTAAGAAATAGAACCGGCCATCTTTCCGGGTAATATAGTATTGAAATCCCGGAATTGAATCAGGGATAGTGAGATATACAGTGATGCCACCTGCAGGCATCGAAGTCTTTCTGTCCGAAACAATTCCTGTGATTATAACTCCCCTTTTCTCGATCATTTCTTCTTTCTTTTGTTCACCCTGATCAGAAAAGGTTATTGGAACATATGTTGGATATACCTGTGCCACACTAACAAGCAGTCGTCCTTCCACTTTTTTTAGAATAGAATCATCAAGCTGGACGCCAGCTTCAATTTTACTTTTGATTGAGTAGCTCGGCTGTAATCCGGTGATTTGAATCAAATCGGTTTGTTGATCCTTGAGGATGGACAAAGAAGTTGCAATTTTTATTTTATCCAGCTTTTCGGGTTTATCGAAACGGTTGGTGACAAATATTTCATGTATTGTTTTGAGTTTTCCGGCATTGTATTTTTGGTAGATTCTGACAAGATAAGTACCTGTGCTCAAAGAATCAGGCAGTTGAAGATAGCCTTCTGCTTCTTTATTATGAATAGCCAGTGAAGCGCCAGTAATCCGCGTGCCATATTGATTAACGAGATCGAGACAAACAATGCGTGATGGAACCTCTTCGGGAAGATAAATTTTAGCCAAAAGGGGTTCTCCGCTCACATAAACGTCGCGATCTGTAAACAAGCCATAGGCAGACTTAGTCTGTGTTTTTCCCGTTGCAGAAAAAAGAATCAGGAACAATAGGGTTATATAATATCTATTTATATGCATTTTCATCAATTATGGAAATTCCCAGAAATATGGTGGATCACCCACCGTCTGCCCGCTATCTGGAATATAGGGATATTTGTCAAGTTTCCTCAGGATGACTTTTCCATCTTCGATTGCCCAAAGGTTAAAATAATAGCGATATTGACGGTAAGAACTTAGATCGAAAAAGCCCAGCACAACTTTGGAAGAATCGTTCGTGCAATGAATGTTACCTTTTACCTGAGCCAAAACCGGATCGAAGAGATTGCCTTCAGCGGTAAACTGTTTATTCAATTCGTTATGAAAATCATATGATTCCCTGGTTATTCCGTATTGGTCAATTATTATAATCCAACCGTGCTTATTTTTTTCTTTCGAGTCAAGATACACCTCGTATTTGTATGGAATTGAAAGCATTGGATGTTTTTTGATCTGATTTGCAGAACTATAAAGTTTGGGTCCGGCCAGATTAATCAATCCCTGATCTTTGTCGTATAAAGAAAGCCAACCATTCGTTGATGGAGGAGCACCAAATGGCGTAGAGGGCGGGGTAATCGTCCACTGCAAAACTGCTCTCCAGGCAAACCTGTAATACTTAAGCGACTGACTAATGGGTGCATCGATATACATTTCGCGTCCGGGAGTTTCGATGATGATCGGTGATCCAATTGTATTTGTTTTGTAAGTCTTTTGTATTTTAAATTCAGTATAAGTACTGTCGATTGAAGGTAAGGATGGCATTTTAACAACATCTGACTCGTATATATCCTGATTATGATGAATTACAAGTTTATACTCATCTCCAGGAACAGGAGTGTAAGGAAAGGTGAAGTAGCCGTTTCCAAAATCAAATGCATCTATCGTCTCACCTGACTTTTGAATGAGTTTTACGCTAACTCCAACTAATGACTGCTTTGACAGGGTATCATAGTAGCCATCCGTTGTCGAGATTCTGACAAAATTTTGTCGCCGGTCGTTAGTAATATGCGATTCTACTACCAATATTTTCTCGACTTTATCAAGTTTTGGCGTGTAATACTTTTCGCATGAAACAAAAAGTAAAGCAATGGAGACAATATATAACAGTTCCTTTCGCATCAGAATCTAAAATTATAAGTTAAAGTGGGAACAGGTACACCAATAATCGAAAGTTGATACATCGAGTTGGGAATTTTATCCGCCAATTGTACCGATGGGTCTTTACGGTAAAACACCGAATAAGCATTTTCCCTGCCGTATAAATTGTATACCGAAAAGGTCCAGCTACCTTTCCAGCTGCGTTTTTTACGCAGATTTTCATCGTAGGTAATGCTCACATCCATTCGATGGTAGGGTGGCATTCGATACTTGTTACGGTCGGAGTAATAAACGACTTGCCTGTCGAGGTACATGTATTTTTGTTCAGCCAAAGTAACCGGTCTGCCTGATGAGAGGACAAAATTCCCGGAAAATCGCCATCGACGACTAAACTGGTAATTCAGTACAGTTGATAAATCGTGCGGCTTATCGTAAACTGAAGGGTAATAATTACGTGAGTTAATTACATCTTCCGGAAACCGGTTATCCGTTTTCCGCATAGTCCGCGAGTAGGTATAGCTGATCCATCCGTTAAGTTTACCGGAAATCTTTTTCAAAAATAGTTCCAGTCCGTAAGAATAGCCATTCGCATTAATGATGTCATTCTCAATGTGGCGATTCATTACAAGAACTGCCCCGTTCTTGTATTCCATAAGATTTTGAAGCCTTTTAAAATAGATCTCGACTGATGTTTCAAACAAACCTTTGTGCAGAGTTTTAAACAACCCGACAGAAAAATGATCACTGATTAATGGTGGAACGTGAACATCACTCGATTTCCAGAAATCGGCTGGTGAAATAACTGAAGTATTGGAAACCTGGTTCAAATACTGATGAATACGCTGGTAACCAAAGCGTACTGAACCATTATTCCGCAGGTTGAATTTTATTGAAAATCTGGGTTCCAGACCTTGATATATATGAGCGACTTCTCCTGATTTATAAACTGTTGAATCAATCACCGATCCCTGGCTAAAGGTTTGATCCGGCTTATAATTGAGTACTGTTGTCGGCCCCAGGTACATATACCGGGAATAACGAAGACCCAAATAAACTGAAGTCGAAGCTGAAAGGTCAAAGTCGTCGTCAATAAATGGTGCTAACTCAACTGATTGTTCTCTGGCAACCTTTTCAGTTGCTATATTGGATGGTTTGTTTAACGGGAGAATTTCACCGGGAAAGATAATATTCCCAATGGTTTGTATTCCTCCATTTACCCGGTGTTTATCATTTGGAAACCATGACAAAATGATTTTCATACTACCATATTCGATCCCTGTTTTCAATCTGTAATCATCTTCCCTTAAATTCGCGTCTTTTTGGTCGAGTTGAAAGTCGTATTTGCTGAAAGCCAGGTTAAGATTAGATATAAGATTTCTTGAGATATTAGATTTCCAATTCATTGAGCTAATGATATTCCCGTAGGTAAAAAGTGAATTCGAATTCAGATTGAAGACGTCTTTACTGTAATATCCCATTAGTTTCACTGTATTTTTATTGTCAAGCACCAGATTTACGGAACCATTAAGATCATAAAAATGAGCCACACTATTCATCAATTGTATATTTCTCGATTGCTTTAGCATCCAATCAGAATAAGTAGATCGTCCGCCAATCAGAAATGTGCTTTTTTTCTTTTTAGCAAAGGGACCGTCAATAGTTAAACGGCTGGTGATAGTACCTATTCCGCCATTGATTCCTATATTTTCGGTATTCCCATCTTTAAGCTTAATGTCCATAATTGACGAAACACGTTCACCATACGAAGCTGGAATCCCACCCTTGAAAAAAGTAACATCTTGAACTGCATCAGGATTGATGATTGAAAAAAATCCGAAGAGATGCGATGTATTGAAAGCCGGAGCACCATCCATCAGCACAAGGTTTTGATCTGTGTTTCCTCCCCGCACATTAAATCCCGATGACATTTCACCAACGCTTTGAACTCCCGGCATCATGATTACGCTCCTGATGATATCTTTTTCGCCCAACATAATCGGAAGTTCTTTAAGTGCCTTGGAATTAAGCTTGATCATACTCATTTGAGCTTTCGATGCTTTAGCAGCACCACCTGAGATTGTGACTTCATCCAGCATATGCGTTTCATCAAACAACTCAAAATCAATATTTCCAGTTTCTATCAGCTTTATTTTTTGATTTAAAACTTCAAATCCTATAAATGATACCTGAAGTGTTTGGCTGCCTGTCGGCAACTCAAGCTCATAGTCTCCAAAACGATTTGTTGTTGTTCCATTACCTGTTTGTGGCTGCAAAACTGTGGCTCCGGCCAAAGGTCTATTAATTTTACCATCCAGAATCTTTCCTTTTATCACTGCTGACGTATATCGACCTTCATTGAGCAATTCGCCTATTACTACAACCTGAGATTCGTCGGTTCCTGCAACAAGGCGTCCATCGCCGCTTTTAGGATACAAAACGACTGAATTATTTTGAAAAAACTGATAAGCAATTGGTTGCCTATCTAACAACAGATTGAGCACCTGAATTAACGGCTTTTGTTTAAAGTCCTGATTGATAACAATATTTGGTATCCATTCCGGTTGGTAATAAAAAAGTACACCGTATTCTTTTTCGATAGTTTTGAAAAATTGTTCAAGGCTGATTTGCTGAAATTTACCATTTATTATCTTTTCCTGAATATTTTGGGCATAACCCATTGAACTCATTATCAATAAAAAGAAAAATGATTGCATTAATCTGTGGTAAAATGAAACAATTAATTCCTTCATGGATATCAGCTTCAATCTTTAATAACGGGTAAATGTACAAATTATGTTGGGGAAAGAATTCTAAATTCAACTAATTGATTTCCCTTCAGGTAAATTCATGGAAAATATTGTAACAAGTTATACTTTAAATATCGTGATCTGACTCTTTGGCAGAATGTAACTCTCCAATGTCGTCAGGTCTTTTCTTTATACAAAACCCATGGACTTACAAAAAAACTAATCTAAAGCTTTATGCTTCGACTTTTCCATTATATTTGTCACACCAAATTTTAAAAGAGATTAAAACATAAATGCTTTTTATGAAGAACTCGACTATTGT
>JAAFHB010000385.1 GCA_010906965.1 Mariniphaga sp.
AGTTGAACTTCTAAAATATAAGAATTATGAAAAGATATTTATACATTTTATTATTAGTAGTCACTTTAGGTTTTACCGGTTGCAGCGATTTTCTCGACAGGCCATCGTTAACGACCATGAACGACGAAACCTATTGGACATCCGAAGCTACCGTCCGTTTATTTGCGAATGGTTTCTATACAAACTATTTTACCGGGTATAATTCAGGATATACCGAAGATTATGCACCTCTCCGCGGTTACTACTTCGCCGATGACTTTGCTTCTTCAGGGAAACAAGGCGGCTTTGAAACACAGGCTCCTGCATCAAGAGCCTCTGCTAGTGAGGGTGCTTCATGGTTATTATCCTATGCAGGACCTACATGGAATTTTTCATGGGTGCGTAAATCAAATTTATTCCTTGAAAGAATAGAGGCGATGAAAGATAAACAGATTACCGGCAGCGTTTATCAGCATTGGAGTGCGGTAGCCCGTTTCTTCAGGGGATATGAGTACAGTCGTCTGGTTAGTGTATTCGGAGATGTTCCTTATTATGACAAGGTTATCAAAGACACGGAAAAGGATCTGATGTATAAAGACAGGGATAGTAGAACGTTGGTGATGGACAAGGTCTATGATGATTTCGTTTATGTTCTTGACAATATGCGCACCTCAGATGGTAATGCTCAGTTCCTGAACAAATATATTGCGGCAGGTTTCATCTCGCGCTTTATGTTGTTTGAAGGTACCTGGCAAAAATATCAGCTGAACAATACTGAAAAAGCCAAAAAATACCTTGATCTGGCAGTAAGGGCTGGAGCTCTTGTAATGTCAAACAGTGCATACGCATTCACAAGCGACTTCCGTTCATTGTTCGGATCGCAGGATCTGGCAAGCAACAAAGAAATGGTAATGTATCGGCATTATGATGCTGCGATTGGTGTAATGCACTCTATTGCATCGTATTCAAACTTATATGAAAGTCAAAGTACTTCTCCAAACTTAAAATTGGCTAAAGCGTTCGTATGCAACGATGGTAAACCTTACAAGTTATCTGCGGTTGCTAATGCAAACCAGCTGGACATCAAGAATATGGTTGCTACCCGTGACCCTCGTTTCGAAGCTACCTTCTGGGGCGCACCAAAGAAAGAGGCCGGCACCTTACTTTATGCCTGTAAATTCATCGACCGTGAGGGTGTGAAACAATATCCGGGACCTTATACTCCAATGTACGGTTCAAGTACAAATACGAACGATGCTCCGGTAATGCGTTTGGCAGAGGTTGTTCTGAACTGGATTGAAGCTAAAGCAGAATTAGCCACTATGGGTGGCGCTACAGTATCTCAGGCAGATCTTGACGCTTCTGTTAATGCAATCCGCAAACGTCCTCTGGATGCTACTGCAATTGCCAAGGGCATTAAAAAGACTGAACCTTTAACATTGGCCACCCTTTCTGATGATCCTGATCGTGACGCTGACGTTCCTGCCCTGATATGGGAAATACGCCGCGAACGCAGAATGGAATTTGTATTTGAACATACTCGTCTGATGGACCTTAAACGTTGGAAGAAGATTGATTATATGAAGAATACCGATCCTGATAATCTTCTTGGCTTATGGATTAGTTTTCCATCAGAATATACGGAATGGTTAGTACCTTCAAAAGTAAACAAGCTTAAAGTTAAAAAGGCTGACGGTACTGTTGTTACTTATACCGGAACAAATGCTGCTGATATGGTTGGTTACTATATTCCTGAAAATGTATCAAACAGAGATGCTTTTACAGATAGGGTTTATTTAGCACCAATTGGAAATACTCAAATCAGCGAGTATTTGGGTAAAGGTTATACCTTAACTCAAACTCCGGGCTGGTAACCTGCTGATTTGGTTAAAATAATCAAAGAGGCTGCTGCAGATAATGTTGCAGCCTCTTTTTTCACCTAAAGTTCTTTTGCTGCAAAAAAAATCCACAGGGAGGTTACGGACCGCATAAGGATCGTCAAATAATCCAGACAAGGCAACAATCTGAGGATGTTTTAATTAAATTGCATTTAGCTGTTTGAGCTAAAATGAAAAAAGAGTATCTTTGTTATGTAAATTTATGAAACACATATCTGATGGACGAATTATTCGGTAAAATACAAATAAGTCAAACACTTAGTCAAAAAATAGAGCGCAAAATTGAAGAGGCTATACGACAAAAAAAGTTAGTTGCGGGAGCCAAACTTCCATCAGAAAAGGAATTATGCGAGAGTTTTGCAGTAAGCCGTACCGCTTTACGTGAAGCATTGCGCCGGTTAAGCGCGCGTGGATTGATTGTAATCAGGAAAGGGAGTGGGATGATCGTTTCTGAAATAAAGATCGAAGACGCTATTAATTCGCTCAATCTATATTATGATCTCAAATTTGACGCGAATCTAATCACCCAGATTATTGAAGTCAGACGCTTGTTCGAACCCGAAATTGCCCGCCTTGCATCGCGTAACCGCACAGACGAAGATATAAAATTATTAAAAGAAAATCTGGCGGAATTGACCAAATGTGATCCTGATAACACGCAACTTGAGGTGGATATGATTAACCGGTTTCATATGAATCTTTCGAAAGCCACAGGGAATCCGATTATTATTATCAGTATGGAGCCGATCTATTCACTACTTCCACGAATGAGGAATTTGATCTATGCCAATGTGGAGGGAGAAAAAGAATATACTTTACGTCTACAGCAATGCATTTTAGATGCAGTAGAAGCGCACGACGATCAGAAAGCCTATCAATTTTCGGTTGAATTGCTCGAACGCAATATGGAGGTTTATGTGAAGTATTTTAAAAGTTTTTTATAATTGCTCTTTTCTATCACTGCATTAATGTTGCGGCGAGTGTTCTTTAGTGGGGAATGTAAGTTTCTTTAAAAATTCCGGGTCGTTTTTAAAACATTTTGTTGCAGCATCGTTTACCATTTTCAGTAATTTGAAAAGTTCATTCAAATTATTCTGATAGACCTTGAACCTGTATTCCTTATTTCGGAGATATTCCAGATATTCTTCATGTTTTTCGTTCAACTGCTTCGACAAATCGACTATTTCGCTGAGTGTTGGATTCGGGCAATTGGCTGCTCTTAATTCGCTTCTTTTATCCTCAATAATCTTTACAGATCCTTCCAGACAAGTTCGTAATACAGAATAATCACGCATTGCTTTTTCAATTTCTCCATATTGGTATGGTTCCCATAAATCGGAAGCGTATGGGAAAGCTTTTTGTATATAGAATCGGAAGATAGGAAATAAACAATTGATCTGATTTGATAGATCATCCAATGAAATTTTAAACTCCATGATGATAGGATCAGCTTCTGGCTCCAATGGAGGCGACTGAACCTCATAGAAAAGTGCCTTGAATTTATAAATAAACTCCTGATTCAGTCCCGGACAAAATGATTTTATGGAATCAAAATGATTTTTTAGGTTCTTTTTGAAATCAGAGGCGATTTCAAGCAGTTCGTTTTCGGAGTAGGGACAATTTTTCATTTTACTCAGAGATTTAATTTTTGATAAAATGCAGCGCAAATCTCAAATAACCTTTCTCAAATACAGTTGGTTAATTGTCCTTAAATCAACAATTCAACCATTACTAACTTCTAGCTTTAATTAAATCCGGAATTTACAGCCGGAAACTTTCAATAAAGATATATAAAAATAACGGC
>JAAFHB010000386.1 GCA_010906965.1 Mariniphaga sp.
ATCGGAACCGTTACCCATCGCAATGCTTACGTCGGCCTGGGCCATCGCCTGCGAATCGTTGATGCCATCGCCAACCATCGCCACTACTTTCCCTTGCTGTTGAAGACTTTTAATGTAATCGGCTTTGTCGCCCGGTAAGAATCCCGCTTTGTAACTGGTGATTCCGGTTTGACGAGCCACCGACATTGCCGTGTGTTCGTTGTCACCGGTCAGCATATGAATTTCGATCCCGCTCTTCTTCAGACTTTCAATCGCCGCAAAAGAGGTTGATTTAATCTGATCGGCTATCGCGATGATTGCGAGTACATGGCCATCACCGCCAAAATAAAGTACGGTCTTTGCCTGTTCCTGCAAGGCATCGGCTGATTGTTTGTCTTCCGGCGTAAGAATGATTCCAGATTCGTTCATCAAA
Organism: Mariniphaga sp.; assembly: GCA_010906965.1. Classification (GTDB taxonomy): domain Bacteria; phylum Bacteroidota; class Bacteroidia; order Bacteroidales; family Prolixibacteraceae; genus JAAFHB01. The sequence continues at coordinate 413 of JAAFHB010000386.1, forward strand.
GGTTCATTTCCGATCGCATACTTCGTCTTCTGAACGGATGCCACCACTCCCCTTCCCGTAATACTTTCAAAATTATCAATTGGCAACGACTGCACATCTTCCTTTTTTAATACCTGTGCAACAGCATCCGCGAGCGGATGTTCCGATTGCGCTTCAATGCTTAATAAAATCGATTTTGAGGTGGCAACATCATCGGCTTTCCATATCCAGTCCGTTACTGCTGGTTTTCCTTCTGTGATGGTTCCTGTTTTATCGAGCACCAGCGTATCGACAAGGTGCGCCTGTTCGAGTCCGTCGGCATCTTTAATCAGGATACCATTTTCGGCGCCTTTACCGATTCCCACCATAATGGCAGTTGGGGTTGCGAGACCAAGGGCACACGGACAGGCAATGATCAACACCGAAACCATCGCAAGAAGTGCCTGTGGCAAGGCATTTTCTCCCCCTAAAATCATCCATACGACAAAAGTAACGACTGACAATCCAATTACAACAGGTACAAATACAGACGCCACCTTATCGACGAGCTTTTGAACAGGAGGTTTGCTCCCCTGCGCTTCCTGAACCATCCGGATGATGCGTGCAAGCAATGTATCACTCCCCACCTTCTGCGCGGTTATCACAAAACTCCCTTTCTGATTGATGGTTCCGGCAAATACTTTCGTACCAGTCAGCTTTTCGACAGGTAACGGTTCTCCCGTGATACTGCTTTCGTCAACAAATGAAGTGCCGTCAACGACTTCGCCATCCACAGGAATGCGTTCACCCGGTTTAACCCTGAGCTTGTTACCAAACTGAACCATCGAAATGGACTGAACCGATTCTGTCCCGTCCTCACTGAGCAAGGTGACAGTATCGGCCTGCAATCCCATAAGTTTCTTAATGGCTGAAGAGGTATTCGCCTTCGCTTTTTCTTCTAGTAAACGGCCAAGCAAAATAAAAACGATGATGACAGCCGACGCTTCGAAATAGACAGGCGCATGATTTTCTCCATACATGAGTACATGCGGGAAAACAGTATTGAAAAGACTGAAAAAATAAGCGATTCCCGTACTTAAGGCAACCAATGTATCCATATTGGTTTTGCCATGCCGGATCTGTTTGAAAGCCGTGGTAAAAAAGCGCCTTCCATACCAGAAAACAACGGGTGTTGCAAGCACTAACATGATCCAGTTGCCATAGGGCATGTCCATAAAGAACATTCCAATAACGACGATGGGAATTGTCAGGATGGAAGCGCGGATGGTTTTCTGCTTCAGAACTGCCGATTCAAGGATAGCGGTTTCTTCCTGCTCTTTTGCGGCATGTTCATCAATAATAAGATCATAACCAACCGACTGAATGGTCTCTTTCAGTTTTTCGGGATTGACAACCCCGGAATTGTATTCCACCCAGACATTTGAAGCTGCAAAGTTGACAGAAGCAGTAATCACTCCCGCCTGACTTTTGAGCATGCTTTCGACACTTGACGCGCACGAAGCGCAACTCATTCCGGTAACCGGGAAACTTTTTTTGACGATGTTTTCCATATCCTCTGATTTTTTGTCAAAATTAAAGAACCCGATCAAGGTACTTACTATACTATTTCCGGAAAAAAGTATAAAATTTACAGGTCACACTTTGTCGAGGGGGATGCGTTTATTCTCCTTAATCTGTTTGAAATGTCCGGGCGTGAGTCCGGTAACTTTCTTGAACTGCACCGAAAGATAGGCGGCGCTGCTGTATCCCAGTTCAAAGGCAATTTCACTTAGTGTGAGTTCGTCGTAAACCAGCAATTCCTTCACCCTCTCAATCTTTTGGTTGATGATATATTTTTCGATGGTTACCCCCGTCACTTCCGAGAATAAGTTACTCAGGTAGGTGTAGTCTCTATTCAGCACCGATTCGATATAGGCAGAATGGTTGACTTTGATATTTTCGTCCTTCTTGTAGCGGATCATCTCAATCACTGCCGTTTTGATTTTCTCGATCAACTGACTTTTTGTATCATCTATCAGTTCAAAACCAAATCCGTTAAGATTTTTCCGTAATTCTGTCAATGCTTCATCCGTTAATAGTTTCGCAGTTTCAACCTCGCCGAGTGCAATTCGTACAGGTGGATAACCCAGCCGGTCGAATACCTGCTGCACCACTATGATGCAACGGTTGCAAACCATATTTTTGATGTAAAAATCCATGGATTGAAATTTGCTTTTTTAGAGGTCATCTAAAAAGACCTTTTGTTGCCTTTGTGAATACCTTTGTGGTACTTCGTGGTAAAATTAAGATTATTCAACACAAAGAATTCGTAAAGTGCGCACGAAGTTACCCAAAGGAAATGGTCATCTATTTGTTTTCATCACCTACTTCAAATTATCCGCTGCTATTTTTTCCGGAATTTTGCATAAATCCCGATAACAATTACAAGAATAGCAATGCCAAAGATCAGGTAATAACCAAACCCGGTACCCATAGTCCATCCATTATTTACTCCGTCCATCATAATACCTTGCTTTAATTGCTACCGATAACGTAGCTGACTAAATTATGAAATATGTCTTCTTTTTTCGTCAAACTCATCTTTGCTGATTTCACCTTTGGCATATCTTGTTTTTAAAATATCCTGCGGCGAATTAAATTTTTGATTATTTGCATTTTTCCTTCGTCTGCTGGCATTCGACATCAGTGCGATAATAACAACCAAAACGATCAGGCTGATGATCCAGCCATATCCAATACTCATTCCCCATGCATTACTCATTCCATCCATCATAATTTCAGTTTTTAAATTTTACAAATCATTCGATTCTTTATAAATAATATTGTTGATGCACTTCGGTAAACTGTTCAAGCTGAATATTGCAGACAGGACAATTGCCCGAAACATTATAAGTTTTGCTTCCTTCGCATTTCGCAGGACATTGGAAAACAGTTTTCAAACATGGATCTCCAATTTGATGATTTTGAGTTTTTCCGTCACAACTGGATGAAGATGCTTTCAGCATTTCATTTTTTTGCACTGATTCACTAAGTGTTTTACCTGGTTTTTTCATAATCAATAGTTTTACGGTTTCTTTTATCTTTCAAAGATAGGCTGAACCTGCTGAAGGAAGTTACACAATTCCAATAGAGAGTTACATGATTCACAGATTTGTCAGGCGAAAAAAGAACATTAAATTCTTTTGACGAGAACATACGTCAAAAGAATTTTTGATGTATGTTTACGCCAAAATTAAAATAAAAGAGATGGTAATTGCAAAAACTGACCTTTTCGAAGAAGAGCTCCAAA
>JAAFHB010000048.1 GCA_010906965.1 Mariniphaga sp.
CCCACCATGCAAAATTAGCCGGAAAAAAATATTTTCCAACATACCGTAACTAATTAATTTTCAACAAGTTTTTTTTTAAGCCGAATCGCTGTTAAAACCGGTTTACCGTCTGCGGAAATCACGTGCGCCTGCCTGATCGGTGGGCATTATTATCATTTCATCGATATTGACATGTTTTGGTCGGGTTACCAAAAACAGGATTGCCTCTGCAATATCAATTGCGTACAATGGTGTCAGACCCTGATATACTTTTTCTGCTTTCTCAGTATCTCCCTTGAAACGGACCTTCGAAAACTCAGTGTCGACCATTCCCGGGCTGATGGCACTCACTTTTACTCCAAAAGGTAGAAGTTCGATGCGCATTGCTTTGGTGATTGCCTCAACTGCGTGTTTAGTAGCGCAATAGGCTGCTCCATTGGCGTAAGCCTGATGACCGGCGATCGATGACAGGTTGATGATATGTCCACTTTCTTTGGCCACCATTATTGGTGAGACAAAACGTGAAATATAAAGAAGACCTTTTACATTTGTATCAATCATTCGGTCCCAATCATCAACAACACCTTCATAAACGGGCTCAAGACCTACAGCCAAACCTGCATTATTAATAAGCAGGTCAATATTTTCCCATTTTCCGGTGAGCGATTTGATCGCTTTTTCGACCTGATTCAATTCTCTTACATCAAAGCAAAGCGACAAAACCTCGGCGTCTGTTTCATTTTTGATATTTGCCGAAAGCTCGTTCAGCAACACTTCGCGACGTCCTGTGATGATTAGATCATATCCGTTTAAAGCCAGAATTTGTGCGGTGGCCTTACCGATACCGGAAGTTGCACCGGTGATCAATGCTATTTTTTTCATTAAATTAAAATATTTGTTCTGCTAAAATAGTAAAAAACGTTGGCTCCATTGCATTAATTAATGCTTCCGTTAAATTTAATCTATTAAATTTGTCTTGTTTTTAATTAAATCAAAACAAATGTCTGAAACGGAAAGTAAAATATTCACCATCGATCAGGTCCCTGAACCAGAAGACTTGCGAAATGTAATCTACTCGATGGTAGCTATTCCCCATTTATCACCTGTAAATATATTCAATGAATTTGCCTCACCTGCTATTGAATCAACACAGGTTGGTAAGGATGATTTAAGTAGTGCAGGTATTTTTCAGATCGATGACGATGGGAAACTTGGCTCACAAGTAATATATGCCGATTACAGGCGACTGGCAGTCGATCCATTTATTGCTGCTCAGATACTTGTAGCAAAAGCTGTAAGGCGATTGGTGTGTTATGGTGCTGAACCTGTTGCAATGAGCGCCTTTCTCAATAACGTGGAGTTTGCAAGTCCGATAGCCGAAGAGATGGTGATGGCCGCCAGGTTGGGTCTTGATGCTGCCGCCACGGCTTTTAATTTGCAGTTTTCGAATCGGAAAATATTCTATGATTACTCTAATGAGGAAGGTCTTGTACCTCCGACGTTGATAGTCAGTTTAGTTGGGAAGTTGAAAAGCCGCGATCAAATACTTACTCCGCAACTAAAACAAAAAGGGCACAATATTTTACTGATAGGCAGGTCGTTCAACGATATCAATGCTTCGGAATACCTTGACCATTTCCACGAAATTAAAGAGTGGCCGTTGATGCACTTTAACCTTTCGAGTGAAAGTAAGTTGATGGTTGCAATGAAAGAGTTAATTAAGAATGATTTGATTGTTTCAGCAAGTCCTGTTGGGATCGGAGGATTGTTTTTCACTCTTTTACGCGATGCCTTGCCGAATGAGTTGGGTTTCGACATCACAACCGATGCTGAAATCAGATCCGATGCTTTTCTTTTTGGCGAAGGTATGGGACGCATTGTAGTGACAGTGGAGGAGGAGAAAGAGAATGAGTTTGTTGACTATTTATTTGATCGGAAAATTCCGGTGATGACTCTTGGCCATATTACAAAAGGCGAAATCCGGATCGACGATAAATCTTTGGGATTTGTTGACAAAGGGATTGTCGGCTAATTCGAAGATTAACAATTATGACAGAAATAAAACCATATAGTAATTCAACAAAGGGGAAAAAGGATCAGGTTGCCGAGATGTTTGATAACATCGCACCGAGGTATGACTTTCTGAATCACTTTTTGTCTTTTGGAATTGATAAAGTCTGGCGCAGAAAAGCAATTAGGTTACTGATGAAGCATTCTCCGTCCATGATTCTTGATGTTGCCACAGGAACTGGTGATTTTGCGATCGAATCGCTTAAAACCGGTGCTCAAAAAGTGATAGGTGTTGACATTTCGGAGGAGATGCTGGCCGTTGGAAGGATTAAAATCAAGGCGCTTGGAGTCGATCACCGGATCATTCTTCAAAGCGGGGATTCTGAAGCGCTTGAATTTGCTGATAGCATGTTCGATGCCGTTACTATTGCCTTTGGTGTGCGTAATTTCGAAAATCTTTCCAAAGGGATCGATGAGCTTTTTCGCGTAATGAAACCCGGAGCCATTATATGTGTTCTTGAGTTTTCGAAACCAAAGAATTTCCCCGTTAAACAGATGTATACCTTTTATTCTTTTTACATCCTGCCTTCTTTAGGACGTTTATTTTCGAAAGACAAGTCTGCCTATCGGTACCTTCCTGAATCGGTTGAGCAATTCCCTGACGGCGAGGAGTTTTTAAAGGTTTTAAAGCAAAGCGGCTTCACTCAAACGAGGGAATACCGGCAAACTTTTGGTGTTGCAACCATTTACACCGGCATAAAGTAGTTGCTAACTTCTTTCCGGGTATTTGAAATTGCCATTTTATAAAGCATTTTTGGTTTGCAGCGTATTGATTACCGGTGATATATATTCATTGAAAATATTTTGGATGAATCTGGTTAAACTAAAATACTTTATAATTGCGCTTGTATTGGCAGCAGGATCTTTTCATGCCAATGGTCAACAGCGGAGAGTTGATAACCTTACCTATTTTGATGACAGGCCACTCCATTTTGGCTTTTACCTGGGGTTGAATACAATGGACTATCGGATTTCCAACTATAATAGTGTCTATGATAATCCGGTATTTAATGTTCCGGGACTAAAGGAAAAAGCGGAAACGAAATATGGAGGAAAAACTAGCTTTGCTTCTGAAGTTTATACAATTCTACCCGGATTTACGGTTGGTGGAGTTATAAATTACCGGCTTACGCGCGATTTTGATCTTCGCTTTACACCCGGAATGTCACTTGGAAGCCGGAGCTTTAAATACTTCATTAAGATTGACCCTTCGGTTTATGATCAATCAGGAATCGATGAAAGCACTTATCTTACAACCCCTTCTGCCTATGTTGATATTCCTGTTGGAATCAGGTACAAAGGGTTTCGTCATCACAATGCACGGCCGTATATCTACTTAGGAGCTGCTTACAGGCAGGATCTGGAAAATAAAAGGATTACAGAAAGTGTTGTTCACCTGAAAAAGAACGGCGGATATGCAGAGCTAGGATTAGGGCTCGATTCCTACCTCGAATACTTCCGTTTTACGGTTGAGTTTCGTTTCTCGTATGGTTTTAGCAACCTCATCAGGCACGATTCCGATACAGATAAACCCATCCCGTATTATGGATATATTTTTAAAGAATTAAATTCGAATATCTTTACATTGATCCTTTATTTTGAGTAATGAAAAAAGAACTAAATATTGCCGTATCTCCTGCCCAGGCATCCGATCAGTCAAAATTGAAAATAGTTGTTGCAGAAAATCTTAAAGTTGAAAGTGACCGTATTCAAAGCGTTGTTATTCGACGCCGGTCTATCGATGCCAGAAACTCAAATATTCGGATTAACCTGGGTTTGGATGTTTTTGTTGACGAGCCGATGCCGCTCATTCCAAAGCCATCCTTCTCCTATCCTGACGTTTCAAAATGTCCTCCGGTCTTAATTGTTGGCGCTGGTCCTGCCGGATTGTTTGCTGCTCTTCATTTGATTGAACTCGGTTTTAAACCGGTGATTTTTGAACGTGGAAAGACAGTGAGCGAACGTAAGCGGGATATTGCTGCTATTCATGGCGAGCACATCGTTAATCCTGATTCAAATTACGGATTTGGCGAAGGGGGAGCAGGTACTTTCTCTGATGGAAAGTTATACACCCGTTCGAAAAAGAGGGGCGATGTACGGAAAATTCTTGAAGTGCTTAATTTTCATGGTGCACAAGACGAAATTCTGGTTGATGCCCATCCTCATATTGGTACAAATGTTTTGCCACGTGTAATTGTTGCCATTCGCAACAGCATTCTCAGTGCAGGAGGTGAGATTCATTTTAATTCACGCATTACAGATCTGGTAGTTAAGAATCAAGAAGCGAAAGGGATAGTGCTCCGCGATGGATCAATCGTCGAAGGCATTGCGGTAGTTTTAGCTACAGGCCATTCATCCCGTGATATTTACAGGATGCTTCATGAAAAGGGAATCCTTCTTGAAGCTAAATCTTTTGCAGTAGGAGTGAGGGTTGAACATCCCCAGGAGCTGATCGATCGGATTCAGTATCATGGTACAAAAAGGGGTGATTATTTGCCTGCTGCAACCTATGCGTTTGTTGAACAGGTGAACGATCGCGGTGTTTATTCATTTTGCATGTGTCCCGGGGGATTGGTTGTTCCTGCAGCAACTGCGCCTGGCGAACTTGTTGTGAACGGTATGTCGCCATCCGACAGGGGTGGACGTTTTGCTAATTCAGGTATGGTGGTGGAAATCAGGCCGGGTGATCTTCAGGTTAAAAACAATCTTCAGGATGTATTTGCGGGACTTCAATTTCAGGAGGATATCGAGAAGTTATGCTATAAAATGGCTGGAAATACACAATTTGCACCAGCACAGCGCCTTGCTGATTTTGTAAGCGGGCATAAAAGTGTGAACCTTCCGGAGTCTTCGTACCGGCCAGGACTTATTGAGTCTCCACTACATGAATGGTTGCCCCTATTAATTAGATCGGGATTGCAGGAAGGATTGAAATCGATTGGCCGCAAAACCAGAGGATACCTTACCAATGAAGCAGTTGTACTCGGCGTCGAATCGAGGACATCTTCACCGGTTCGAATTCCACGAGATTTGGAAACACTTGAACATGTGCAGATCAAGCGACTTTTCCCATGCGGCGAAGGATCTGGTTATGCAGGGGGTATTATGTCTTCTGCGGTGGATGGCGAGCGTGTGGCCGAAATGATTGCTACTCTTTACAAATAGATCGTCTTCTGAATTCTGAACAGATGATGGAGGCAGCCATCGCGACATTCAGCGATTCGGATGTGGCAACTCCGGGCGGATACGAAGGAATGGTGATCTTCCTCGAAATAAAAGCGGTTGTATTTTCTGAAATGCCATTGCCTTCATTTCCCATTACAACCAATCCATTAACTGTTAAATCACATTTATAAAGGTTTTCGCCTTCCATAAAAGTGCCATAGATCGGAATGGCCAATTCTTTTGCCTGGTTCATGAATTTGGATAAGGAAACGTAGTGAACTTTTACGCGTGCCAAAGCACCCATCGTCGATTGTACCACTTTGGGATTGAATAAATCAGCACTATCGTCTGAACAGATAATATTCCGGATTCCAAACCAATCGGCAAGCCGCACAATGGTTCCCATATTGCCGGGGTCCTGAATGGCATCGAGAACAAGCGTAAGCTGATCCTTGATTTCATCCCAGTCGATCACTGATTTTGGAATCCTGAAAATGCCAACAATATCTGGAGTGGTTTTCAGGAAACTAATTCGCGCGAGGTCCTCTTTATCGACAGACTCAATTTTTAAATCAGCTTGATGGCTGACGATCTCAGATGCTGCCTGCCTGGTGCAGAATAATTCAGAGGCTACAATATCTGATTCGAGCAGATCAAAAACAAGCTTTTTCCCTTGAGCAATGAAAAGGCCTGTGGCTGACCTGTTTTTTTTAAGGTCGAGCGATCTGATCAGTTTTATTTTATTTTTTGACAGCACTTTACAGGATGATTTTTGACATCCCAAAAATAATCCATTTTTAAGTTGACAGGTTAATTATCTTTGCTTAAGTTTTTATTAATACAACAAATTTGCGTTTTCGAGCTAAATACAGAATTGCAATGCTTATGGCTGCTTTGGTGGCTGTGGGGTTATCCGCATGTCGGACAGTGAAATATGTTCCTGATAATCAGTATTTATTATCAAAATCAAAGATCTCCGTCGACAATAAGTCTATTAATAAAGTAGAATTAAAAGCCTACATGAAGCAACGACCAAATACCAAAATTCTTGGTTTTTGGCGGTTTCATCTTGGTTTGTACAATCTTTCGAGCAAGAAAAAGGAAGATGGAATTTTGAAAAGGATTGGTGAACCGCCAGTAATTCACAGCGCTTACCTTACTCAAATGTCGAAAGAGGAATTTCAGCGGTTTATGCGTAATAAAGGGTTTTTTCAGGCAAAAGTCACAGATACAGTTATTTATAAGAAGAATCAAAAGGCAGAGGTTTACTACACGATCATAGCAAACGAACCGCATCGGATTAAATCCTTTAAAACCGAAATCCTTGATGATTCGATCAAAGCACATAGCAAAGGTGATTCGACGAAAACGTTGATTAAATTGAACGGGACCTTTGATACCGATGTTTTGGCAGCTGAAAGCAAGCGGGTATTGAATCGTTTTCAAAACGATGGTTTTTTCCGAATCAACAAAAACGAGATTTATTTTGAAGCTGATACAACTAAATCTGCGAAGAGTGTCAGTCTTAACATGGTAGTTGAGAAGGAAAATATTTCAAACGACCCTGCTGTTCTTAAGGAAAGAGATCACCAAAGGTTTACTTTCAACAGATTTTATTTCTACACCGATTACGAATCACAAAAACAGCTCTTTTCAGGGAATCAGGAAGAATCAGTTGTTGAAAAAATAGATACCCTAATAATAGGTAACCAGTATTTCATTTCGCATGGGAAGATGAGGTACAATCCCGAAATGCTGATGAATATGAACCACATCAGCGATAAAAGGTATTATAGTGTTGATCTTGTGGAGCGTACCTACAATGAACTGTTTTCTTTGCGATTGTTTAAACTGATTAACATCCGTTTTGCAGAAACAAGCACGCCCGATTCGCTGGGAAATCCAACGCTCGATTGTATAATTCAGCTTACGCCTACGGTTCGGCAATCTTATTCAATTTCGCTTGAAGGAACTAACTCGCTTGGCAATTTTGGGGTAGCAGGAAATCTTGGCTATCAGCATAAAAATATATTCAGAGGTGGGGAATTACTTGATGTTAACTTGATTGGAGCCACCGAAAAACAAAACTATGGATCCGGTGATTCCACTACAACATTTAACTCATTCGAGTCTGGCATTGAGACAAAAATTACTTTGCCCAAATTTCTGGCACCCTTAAAAACGAGAAATCTCTTTCAATATTCAACTCCGCAAACCCTGATGAACCTTTCGTATAATTATCAGCGTCGACCCGATTATACGCGTACAATTTTTAGGGCAAGTTTCGGATATCAATGGAAATCATCGGAATACACCACCCATAGGTTTAATCTTCTCGATCTGAATATGGTCAAAATGTTTGCATATGATTCTTCTTTTATTGCGCGTATCCAAAATCTGTATATCAAAAGTTCATATACCGATCACTCAATCACTTCATGGAATTACAGTTATACCTGGAATACACAAAATATTCAGAAACGGTCGAATTATAGTTATTTGAGGGCCTCATTCGAAACTGCCGGAACCATTCTTTATGGCGTCAGCAAATTGTTTGATCGCCGACTTCATCAAGGCGATTCGATCGGAGGACTAAAGTACCATTTTCTTGGAACACCTTTTGCCCAATATCTGAAGACCGATTTGGAATATCGCAGGGGATTGTTGATTGATAAATATAATGCGGTTGTATTTCGGGCATTTGGCGGTATGGCAATTCCGTTTGGTAATTCTGATCAGGTTCCTTTCGAGCGAAAATATTTTACCGGAGGCGCCAATGGAATCAGGGCGTGGCCAGTGCGAACACTTGGGCCCGGATCGTACAAGGCAAATCCCAATGAATTTCCCAATCAGTCGGGCGATATTAAACTGGAGGCAAATGCAGAGTACCGTTTCGCTATGATTGGCGATTTTGAGGGTGCCCTGTTTCTTGATATGGGAAATATCTGGTCATTAAAAGATAACCGTCCAGGGACGGAGTTTGCTTTGTCGAGATTTTATAAGGAAATTGCGATTGGAACCGGAGCGGGTTTGCGATACGATTTTTCATTTGTGATTATTCGTGTAGATCTGGGAATTAAGCTACATGATCCTTCGATGAACATCGGTGAACGCTGGGTTTCGGCAAATAACTGGCTTACAAAAGACAACATCAATATCGCTTTTGCTATTGGTTACCCGTTCTGATCTGGCGTATGCTAAATTAGTTGCACTTCGAAAGTCAAAATTGTTTAAAAGTGTATTTTATTTTTTTGTAAATTAGTTGTTTAGATCAGGTAACTAAGATACAGCAAAATGAAAGTTAACTGGATACGTGAATTGTTCAGCTTTTCAAAAAAAGAGCGTTCGGGAATCGTAAGTTTACTCGTTATTATCTTTTTTTTGATTGTGGTTGGGAAGCTGATTCCCCGCTTTATTCCTTCTGAAAAAACCGATTTCTCGAAATGGGAAGCAGAAGTGAATGCCTATCTGAAAACTGCAAAGAAGCAAATACCCGAAGAAAAACCACTCCAAATCGTTGTATTTAATCCTAATGAGGTCGATTCTGCCAGATTAACTGAAATGGGTGTGCCCTCAAAGATCGCCGCCAACTGGTTGAAATATCTTGAAAAAGGGGGCAGATTCAGAGATAAAGAGGGCATACAGCGAATCTATGGTATGACTTCCGCTTTATACGAGCAGTTGGATAGTTTCATTTTAATTCCACAAACGAGCGTTTCAAAAGCCAGAGAAGGTAAAAATGCAAACTTCGAAAAACCCATAACCCAATATAAACGCGACTCAATCTTTCCAAAGTATCTGCCAAAAAGCAAAAAAGAACGCGTGAGTGCATTGGAATTAAACAATGCAGATTCAGTCCAATTACTCGAAATACCAGGTATCGGTCCTGTTTTTGCTTCAAGGATAATTCGTTACCGGAATCTTTTGGGAGGATATTATAACGTTGGCCAATTAAAAGAGATCTATGGAATGAGGGAAGAAAATTTCACAGCTGTTGCACAATATTTCACTGCTGACCCAACGTCGCTCAAAATATTTAATATCAACTTTGCGACCGTTAAGGAATTGGGACGACACCCGTACATCGGATTCAGAACTGCACGGAAAATATGCAATTTAAGAGATAAAAAGGGGAAGTTTTCGTCACAGGAAGATCTCTCTGCTGTAGTGGCTTCAGATTCTTTAAAGAGGTTGATTCCGTATGTGAAATTCACTCAGTGATTTATTCGAATATAATTCGTTTTTCAATTTTGAATATTTTTTGACTTCATAGTTTGATTAATAATAGAAAATTCATAAATTTGCCGTCCGAAATAAGAGAGATTTAAATAAAATAAAACAACAAATCGTATGATTGTTATTCCAGTAAAAGACGGCGAAAACATTGAGCGTGCTTTGAAACGCTTCAAAAGAAAAATCGAAAAAACAGGTGTTGTGAAAGAACTTCGCATCCGTCAGGCTTTCGAAAAACCATCAATAACACGCCGTACTGAGATTAAAAAGGCGATCTATATCGAAGATTTACAGCGTTCGGAAGAATAAATCCACCGAAAGGAAAGATTTTAGGAGTAACAGTTTATTTTTCGTATATTGAGTGCGGAAATCATTGTCACCTGAAATGTTGAATTCTGAACTTTTTCTCAACCATTTGAAATACGAAAGGCGGTATTCTCCAAATACCATTACCGCTTACGAAAATGACCTCGACCAATTTGTTTTGTTTGGAAAGAAATTGGTTGAGGATTTTTGTGTTGAAGAAGTAGATTATCATCTTATTCGTCAATGGATTGTTTCACTGATGGATAATGGCATTTCAGCGAAAAGCGTAAATCGAAAGATCTCTACATTAAAGACTTTTTTTAAGTTTTTAATGCGTGAAGGGGTCATTGAGAAAAATCCAACTGATAAGGTCGCGATTCCTAAAATGGGCAAGAAATTGCCGGTTTTTGTTCAGGAAAAGGAGATGAACCGATTACTTGACGGAAGATTTTTTACGGAAGATTTTGAAGGGTGTCGCGATAAAGCAGTGGTGAGTCTGTTTTACGGGACAGGAATCAGGTTGTCAGAATTAGTGGGCATCCGGTTTCCCGATCTTAACCTGATTGAAAAAATGGTGAAAGTCAATGGGAAACGCGATAAACAGCGGTTGGTCCCATTTCCATTGGAAATATCAGGCGTATTAAATGATTATATCAAGCTACGAAACGAGCTTTTTCCTACCGCCGAAAATTTTCTTTTTCTGACCGGAAATGGGGAGCCTGTCTACAACAAATTGATATATCGCATTGTTAAAAGACAATTGTCGCTTGTTACGACAGTTGAGAAAAAAAGTCCGCATATATTGCGACATAGTTACGCGACTCATCTGCTAAATCGTGGAGCAGATTTGAATGCAATCAAAGAGTTATTGGGACATGCAAATCTCGCAGCAACTCAGATTTACACGCATACTACGTTTGAACAACTAAAAAAAGTTTACAAACAAGCTCATCCAAGAGCTTAAATTAAAGGAGAAAAAATTATGGACGTTAAAGTACAAAGTGTTCATTTCAAAGCCGACCAGAAGCTGATCGACTTTTGCGAAAAGCGCATTAGCAAACTTGAACTTTTTTTTGAAGGAATTATTGGATCAGAAGTGATTCTTAAAGTTGAAAAGGACGAAGATCAGGAGAATAAAGTAGCTGAGATTAAACTTTCAGTGCCAGGGAATGAATATCTTTTTGCTAAAAAGCAGGCGAAATCCTTCGAAGAAGCTGTCGACTTAGCTGTGGATGCACTTCGTAAACAGCTAGATAAATACAAAATGAAAGTCAAATCTAAATAATTTTTAAAAAAGTAGTTTAATTGGCTTTTTAGAAAAAAAAATAGATTAAATTTGCAGACCATTTTTGAGGCACGATTCTTTAGAATGGTCTGTTCTTTTAATGATTGATTTTGTGTAATTCCAAAGAAGCGGAGTGAGATATTGCTGCATATTTGCCAGGAGGTATTCCCTTCAAAGCAGTCAGTAACTTCGATCTAATTAATCCTAAGTGAGTTTTAATTATCGCGTATTTTGAATCATTATTTTATCACAATATTTGGGGAGATACCAAAGCGGCCAACTGGGGCAGACTGTAAATCTGCTGGCGTACGCCTTCGTAGGTTCGAATCCTGCTCTCCCCACCACTTCTTTTCGGAATTTTTTCGGCAAACCTTAAAGGGGGAATAAGCGGGAGTAGCTCAGTTGATAGAGCATTAGCCTTCCAAGCTGAGGGTCGCGGGTTTGAGTCCCGTCTCCCGCTCAAAGTTTGCCAGTGTAGCTCAGGGGTAGAGCGCTTCCTTGGTAAGGAAGAGGTCATGAGTTCAATTCTCATCACCGGCTCAGATAAAGATGAATAGAATAAATATTAAACGTTAAAAAAAATTAAGTTATGGCTAAAGCACATTATGACAGGTCGAAACCCCATGTAAACATTGGAACTATCGGCCACGTGGATCATGGCAAGACAACTCTTACTTCTGCTATTACAATGGTATTGGCAAAAAGAGGTCTTTGCGAAATTAAGTCTTTCGATTCAATCGACAATGCTCCTGAAGAGAAAGAACGTGGTATTACAATTAATACTGCACACGTTGAATACGCAACAGAGAATCGCCATTATGCACACGTTGACTGTCCAGGACATGCTGACTACGTGAAAAACATGGTAACTGGTGCTGCCCAGATGGACGGTGCTATTATTGTTGTTGCTGCAACTGATGGTCCCATGCCTCAGACACGCGAACACATCCTTCTTGCACGTCAGGTAAACGTTCCTCGTTTGGTCGTTTTCATGAATAAAGTTGACTTGGTTGAAGATCCTGAAATTCTTGAACTTGTTGAGATGGAAATTCGTGATCTTCTTACATTCTACGATTTCGATGGCGACAATACTCCTGTTATCATGGGTTCTGCACTTGGTGCATTGAACGGTGAACCAAAATGGGAAGAAAAAGTAATGGAATTGATGAATGCTGTTGATACATGGATTCCAATTCCTCCTCGCGACGTTGACAAACCCTTCCTGATGCCTGTTGAAGATGTATTCTCAATCACTGGCCGTGGAACTGTTGCGACTGGTCGTATCGAAACTGGTAAAATTCATACCGGCGACGAAATCGAAGTGATTGGTCTTGGCGCTGAAGGTCGTAAAACTATTTGTACTGGTGTTGAAATGTTCCGCAAGATTCTTGACGACGGACAAGCTGGTGACAACGTAGGTTTATTACTTCGTGGTGTTGATAAAAAAGAAATCAAACGTGGACAGATTCTTGCTAAATCAGGTTCAATTACTCCTCACACCACATTCAAGGCTGAGGTTTATATCCTGAAAAAAGAAGAAGGTGGACGTCATACTCCATTCCACAATAAATATCGTCCTCAGTTCTACATTCGTACACTGGATATTACCGGCGAAATCAACCTTCCTGAAGGTACTGAAATGATTATGCCAGGTGACAACGTTACAATCACTGTAGAATTGATTTATCCAGTTGCTTTGAATCTTGGTCTTCGTTTCGCTATCCGCGAGGGTGGCCGTACCGTAGGTGCAGGTCAGGTAACTGAGATTATTAAATAAGCTGATTTTCAATATTTAATGTAATACAGTCCTAAACTCAGGTTTGGGACTGTATTTACGGATAATACGGATAAACTCATTTAGGGGAGTAACGTTAAGTTCGATTCTGGCTATCCGTCAAAATAAATTTTTGTAACGAAATTTGTCTCAATTCAAATGAATTTAACTAATTATTTAAACGAATCCTACAACGAACTCGTCCATAAGGTTTCATGGCCTACATGGGGTGAGTTACGTAATAGTGCAATAGTAGTAATGATTGCTTCCTTTATAATCGCACTCGTAATATTTTTCATTGATAGCGGCTTCCGAGCTTTGATGAAATTAATTTACAGTTTTTTCTATTAATTATATTTCTGGAGGTCCGTAATGAGCGATAATCAACGTAAATGGTATGTTCTTCGAGCTATTGGTGGTAAAGAGAAGAAGGTCAAGGAATATATCGATAATGAAGTAGCGAATTCTGGACTACAGGAATTTGTATCCCAAGTCTTAATCCCTGTGGAGAAGGTATACCAGATCCGGAATGGGAAAAAGGTTGCAAAAGACCGCAATTTTTTCCCCGGTTACATTCTGATTGAAGCTTCACTGGCGGGCGAAATTGCCCACATGCTTAGAAATGTACCCAATGTTATTGGTTTTTTGGGCGACACAAAAGGGGGCGATCCTGTTCCCATGCGTCAGTCTGAAATTAACCGTATCCTTGGGAAAGTGGATGAGCTCCAGGAAAGCGGAGAAGAATTTGATACCCCATTCATAGTAGGCGAGACAGTAAAAGTGACTGATGGACCATTTAACGGTTTCAACGGAACCATTGAGGAAATCAATGTGGAGAAGAAGAAACTTAAAGTTATGGTTAAAATTTTCGGTCGTAAAACACCCTTGGAGCTTAGCTTTATGCAAGTCGAAAAGGAGTAAGTAATTTTTTTTAAAAAACGTTATGGCTAAAGACATTGCTGGATTAATCAAGTTACAGATCAAAGGTGGTGCAGCAAATCCATCACCTCCGGTTGGCCCTGCTTTGGGATCCAAAGGGGTGAACATCATGCAGTTCTGTAAACAGTTCAATGCACGGACCCAGGATCAGGCTGGAAAAGTATTACCGGTAATTATTACCGTTTTTGCTGATAAATCATTCGAATTTATTGTAAAAAACCCACCTGTGGCCGTTCAGTTAATAGAAGTTTCGAAGGTTAAAAAAGGATCTTCGGAACCACATGTTAACAAAGTCGGTTCTGTTTCCTGGGATCAGGTGAAAGAGATTGCAGAAATCAAAATGCCCGACTTAAACTGCTTCTCTATTGAGGCTGCGATGAGTATGGTTGCAGGAACTGCAAGAAGCATGGGGATTACCGTAACAGGCAAATCACCGATTATTAACTAATTAAAGTTAAGGTTGAAATGGCAAAAGTTACCAAGAATAAGAAAGCTGCATTGGCAAAATTCGAAGCTGGAAAAGTCTATGGTTTACCTGAAGCTACTGAATTAGTAAAAGCAATTACTTTTACTAAATTCGATGCTTCGGTGGATATTGATGTAAGGCTTGGAGTTGATCCTAGAAAAGCTAATCAAATGGTTCGTGGTGTAGTAACTTTGCCCCATGGTACCGGAAAAGAAGTACGGGTTCTTGCATTGGTTACTCCTGACAAGGAGGCTGAAGCGCTTGAAGCTGGTGCTGATTTTGTAGGACTCGACGACTATATCGATAAAATCAAAGCTGGTTGGACCGATGTTGACGTTGTTATTACTATGCCCCCGGTTATGGGTAAAGTTGGAGCGTTAGGACGTATTTTAGGGCCACGTGGCCTTATGCCTAACCCAAAGAGCGGAACTGTGACTATGGAAGTCGGTAAGGCCATCAGAGAAGTAAAGATGGGTAAAATCGATTTCAAAGTTGACAAGTTCGGTATTGTACACACTTCCGTTGGTAAAGTATCGTTTGACCCACAACAAATTGTGGAAAACGCAAGGGAATTTGTTCTCACTATTATGAAATTAAAACCCGCTGCTGCTAAAGGTACATACATAAAGAGTATTTATGTGTCAAGTACTATGAGCCCCGGCATCCAGGTTGAACCAAAAACTTGCCTGGATAAGTAAATAATGTTGAAATGAAGAAATCAGAAAAATTACAGGTTATTGAAAAACTGACCAAACAGATTAATTCATACAGCCATTATTATCTTGCCGATATCTCAAACCTCAATGCTGAAGTTACTGGTAACCTCAGGAGGTTGTGCAACAAACGGGAAGTTAAATTGGTTGTAGTTAAGAATACGATCCTCCGCAAAGCACTTGAGAATTCTGAAAAGAATTCGGTAGAGCTAAGCGATGTACTTGTAAATAATACATCGATCATGTTTTCAAATACCGGAAGCGTTCCTGCAAAACTCATTAAAGAGTTTAGCAAGAAGAACAAAAAACCGGTGTTGAAAGGTGCTTATGTTGAACAATGTACCTATGTAGGTGCAGACCAACTCGAAGCGTTGATCAATGTTAAATCAAAAGAAGAATTGATTGGCAGCATTATCGCTACTCTTCAGTCTCCGATGAAAAATGTTATATCTGCTCTGCAATCAGGGGGACAAACAATTGTCGGTGTATTGAAAACATTAGAAGAGCGTAATGCATAGTTTGAATTTTTTAGTAAATATAAAAGAATAAATTAATATTTAAATCTCAAGTAAAATGGCAGATCTTAAAAAACTTGCAGAAGAACTTGTTAACCTGACTGTTAAAGAAGTTAATGAGCTTGCAGGTATCCTTAAATCAGAGTACGGTATTGAACCAGCTGCTGCTGCAGTTGCAGTTGCTGGACCAGCAGCATCAGCCGAAGCTGAAGCACCTGCTGAAAAGACTGAATTTGATGTAATCCTTAAATTCGGAGGTCAATCAAAATTAGCCGTTGTCAAATTGGTTAAGGAACTTGTTGGAGTTGGACTGAAAGAGGCTAAAGACCTGGTTGATAATGCTCCTAAAGCTATCAAGGAAAAAGTTTCAAAAGAGGAAGCAGAATCTCTTAAAGCACAACTTGAAGAAGCTGGTGCAGAAGTTGAAATCAAATAGGATTAGACCTGTACTACAAGGTTATATGCGGTTTAGAATCCCGTCACGGGATTCTAAACCTTTTCATGTTTATATTTCGGTTCCTTAATTTGGCTGATAATGTCCTCAAATTACATAAATCAAAGGATTAGTTTTGCATCCACAAGAAGCAAACTTGAGTACCCCGATTTCCTGGAGGTGCAGATTAAATCTTTTAAAGAATTTTTCCAGTTGGGAACCTCTCCCGAGGATCGAAAGAATGAAGATCTATACCAGGTCTTTCAGGAGAATTTCCCGATTTCCGATACACGAAATAATTTCGTACTCGAATTTATCGACTATCAGGTCGATCCGCCCCGCTACAGCATCGACGAATGTATTGAGCGAGGCTTAACTTATAGTGTGCCTTTAAAAGCCAAGCTTAAGCTTTTTTGCACCGACCCTGAGCACGAAGATTTTGATACCGTTGTCCAGGATGTCTATCTTGGAACTGTTCCTTACATGACTCCTACCGGATCGTTTGTTATAAACGGAGCCGAGCGGGTTGTTGTTTCTCAGCTCCATAGATCTCCAGGTGTATTTTTTGGGCAAAGTGTTCACGCAAATGGCACAAAACTTTATTCAGCAAGGGTAATTCCGTTCAAAGGTTCCTGGATCGAATTTGCAACCGACATCAACAATGTGATGTTTGCTTATATCGACAGGAAAAAGAAATTACCGGTTACAACTCTACTTCGCGCTATTGGATACGAAAGTGACAAGGACATCCTTGAAATTTTTGATCTGGCCGATGAAATCAAAGTTTCAAAAACTGCATTGAAAAAGTATGTAGGTCGGAAACTTGCCGCACGTGTTCTGAAAACGTGGGTTGAGGATTTCGTTGATGAAGATACGGGCGAAGTTGTATCGATCGAACGTAACGAAGTAATCGTCGATCGTGAAGTTGTGATTGGAAATGAACATGTTGATGAGATTCTGGACTCCGGAACAAAGACGATTCTTTTACACAAGGAAGAGGCTGGTTCAGGAGATTTCGCAATTATCTACAACACGCTTCAAAAAGACCCATGTAACTCCGAAAAAGAGGCCGTTTTACATATCTACAGGCAGCTTCGTAACTCCGAACCGCCTGATGAAGCTACTGCCCGCGACGTAATCGATAAACTGTTCTTCTCCGAAGTCCGTTACGATTTAGGCGAGGTTGGTCGTTTCCGTATCAATAGAAAGCTTGGACTTAATATTGATATGACTACCAGGGTACTTACGAAACAGGATATTATTGAGATTATTAAGTACCTGATCAAATTGATCAACTCCAAGACTGATGTTGATGATATCGACCACTTGTCAAATCGTCGCGTCCGTACTGTTGGTGAGCAAATGTTTACTCAGTTTGGTGTAGGTTTGGCCCGTATGGCGCGTACCATCCGCGAGCGAATGAATGTTAGGGACAATGAAGTTTTTACTCCTATTGACCTGATCAATTCAAAAACTTTAGTATCAGTTATAAATTCCTTCTTCGGAACGAATGCACTTTCGCAGTTTATGGATCAAACGAATCCATTGGCGGAAATGACTCACAAAAGACGTATGTCGGCTTTAGGGCCGGGTGGTCTTTCCCGTGAACGTGCAGGATTCGAAGTTCGAGATGTACATTATACTCACTACGGACGTCTTTGTCCGATTGAGACTCCTGAAGGTCCGAATATCGGATTAATATCTTCACTTTGCGTTTTTGCGAAGATTAACGATCTTGGATTCATTTCGACTCCTTATCGCAGTGCAAGCAATGGTAAAGTCAATCTTAACAATGCAGATGTTTCCTATTTCACTGCTGAAGAGGAGGAGGGAAAAATCATTGCTCAGGCAAATGCCGTGGTTGATGGTGACGGCAACTTCGTAAATGCAAAAGTAAAAGCTCGTCTTGATGCCGATTATCCGTTGGCAAACAAAGAAGATTGTAATCTGATGGATGTTGGTCCGAATCAAATTGCTTCGATCGCCGCTTCGCTGATTACTTTCCTTGAACACGATGATGCCAACCGCGCATTGATGGGATCGAACATGATGCGTCAGGCTGTTCCATTATTACGTCCTGAAGCCCCAATAGTTGGTACTGGACTCGAAGGCTACATTGCCCGCGATGCCCGTATTAATTTATCTGCTGAAGGCCCTGGAGTTGTTGAGTTTGTGGATGCTTCCAAAATCGTGATCAGATATGATATGACCGAAGAAGAACGGTATGTCAGTTTTGAACCCGATACAAAAACTTATAAACTTTCAAAATATAAGAAAACCAATCAAGGAACATGTGTCGACTTAAAACCGCTTGTCCGGAAAGGCCAGAGGGTTGATATAGGCGACATTATGACTGATGGCTATGCTACTTCAAAAGGTGAATTAGCATTAGGTCGCAACCTGAAGGTGGCATTTATGCCATGGCAGGGTTATAACTATGAGGATGCAATCGTTATCTCCGAACGCATCGTTCGTGATGATATCTTCACATCTATCCATATTGATGAATATTCACTCGAAGTTCGCGACACCAAACGTGGAGCAGAAGAGTTTACATCTGATATTCCAAATGTAAGTGAAGAAGCAACACGTAATCTTGATGAGAACGGGTTGATACGAATTGGTGCCATTGTTAAACCCGGAGATATATTGATCGGGAAAATTACCCCAAAAGGTGAATCTGACCCATCACCCGAAGAAAAACTTTTGCGTGCAATTTTTGGAGACAAAGCCGGCGATGTAAAGGATGCGTCTTTAAAAGCGTCACCTTCATTGAATGGTGTAGTGATCGACAAAAAACTGTTTTCTCGTGTAGTAAAAGAGAAAAAAGGCAAATCGGCTACTAAGCCATTGCTTGAACAGATAGATATTGAGCTTGAAACTGAAACCACAAGGCTTCGCGAAATTTTAATTGATAAGCTTTTCAATCTTGTCAACGGAAAAACTTCGCAAGGTGTGAAGGACTATTTCAATGCTGATTTAATTACCAAGGGAAACAAGTTTACGCTTAAACAATTACAGGGTATTGATTATTTGAATGTTAATCCAAACAAATGGACAACAGACAAAGATAAGAACGACATGATTTCAGCGCTGGCGAATAATTTCATTATGAAACATAAGGAAGCAGAAGCTATAGCACGTCGTAAACGATACAATGTAACGATTGGAGATGAACTTCCTGCTGGAATCCTGCAGTTGGCAAAAATCTACATCGCTAAAAAACGTAAACTTCAAATTGGGGATAAGATGGCCGGACGCCATGGTAACAAAGGTATTGTTTCCAGGATTGTTCGTGACGAAGATCTTCCTTTCCTTGCAGATGGAACGCCGGTTGACATCGTTCTTAACCCGCTTGGTGTACCTTCGCGTATGAACCTTGGACAGATTTACGAAACTGTACTTGGTTGGGCAGGTAAAGAACTTGGTCTTACTTTTGCAACGCCGATTTTCGACGGAGCGACATTAGATCAGATTTGTGAGTATACCGATAAAGCTGGAATTCCACGCTTTGGCAAAACAAACCTTTACGATGGCGAAACAGGCGATCCATTTGATCAACCTGCAACGGTAGGTATCATCTATATGCTGAAACTTGGTCACATGGTTGAAGATAAGATGCATGCTCGTTCTATCGGGCCATATTCTTTGATCACTCAGCAACCACTTGGAGGTAAAGCTCAGTTTGGGGGTCAGCGATTTGGTGAAATGGAGGTTTGGGCGCTCGAAGCATTCGGTGCAGCTAATATCCTTCAGGAAATCCTTACCGTGAAATCGGATGATGTGATTGGCCGTGCGAAAGCTTACGAAGCAATTGTGAAAGGCGATCCTCTTCCACACCCTGGTATCCCTGAATCTCTTAACGTGTTATTGCACGAGTTAAGAGGACTTGGATTAAGTGTAAACCTGGAATAGTAAGTTCAAACTGAATCTTTTACAGCTTGCTGCAGAAGATTCAGTTTGATCGTTGAGAATAAAATCAGTTATATTCTTACAATTTTTTTCAAAAAATTATGGCATTCAGACGAGATAATAAGGTTAAGAGTAACTTCACCAAGATCAGTATCAGTCTTGCGTCACCAGAGGAAATACTTGAACGCTCTCATGGTGAAGTCCTTAAACCTGAGACTATTAACTACAGAACTTATAAACCCGAACGTGACGGTCTTTTTTGTGAAAGGATTTTCGGGCCTGTAAAGGATTACGAATGTCATTGCGGAAAGTACAAACGGATCCGCTACCGTGGCATCGTTTGCGACCGCTGTGGAGTTGAAGTCACAGAGAAGAAAGTACGTCGTGAAAGGATGGGACATATTTCGCTTGTCGTTCCCGTCGTTCACATATGGTATTTTAAATCATTGCCAAATAAAGTTGGTTACTTGTTAGGATTGCCTACCAAGAAACTTGATATGATTATTTACTACGAACGTTATGTGGTAATTAATGCAGGAATCAAACGCAATGATGGTGTGAAATATCTTGACTTTCTGACGGAAGAGGAATACATCGACATTTTGGAATCCTTACCAAAAGAAAATCAGTTGCTCGACGACGAGCATCCCGATAAATTTATTGCCGACATGGGCGCAATTGCGCTTCATAAATTACTTGAAAGACTCGAATTGGATGATTTATCCTACGATTTGAGACATAAAGCAGGCAACGAAACATCACAACAACGTAAAAATGAAGCGCTAAAACGCCTGAACGTTGTCGAGGCATTCCGTGCATCGAAAGGAAGAAATAAACCAGAGTGGATGATTGTGAAAGTTGTTCCGGTTATTCCTCCCGATTTACGTCCTTTGGTTCCATTGGATGGTGGCCGTTTTGCAACCTCCGACTTGAATGACCTTTACCGCAGGGTTATTATCCGCAACAACCGTTTAAAACGACTGATAGAGATCAAAGCTCCTGAGGTCATTCTCCGTAACGAGAAGCGTATGTTACAGGAAGCTGTCGATTCATTGTTTGATAATAGCCGTAAATCAAATGCTGTTAAAACTGACAATAACCGTCCTTTAAAATCACTTTCAGATTCTTTGAAAGGTAAACAAGGACGTTTCCGTCAGAACTTGTTAGGAAAACGTGTCGATTATTCCGCTCGTTCGGTAATCGTCGTAGGTCCTCACTTGAAACTTCATGAATGTGGTATTCCCAAAGATATGGCAGCTGAACTTTACAAACCTTTTGTAATCAGGAAACTGATTGAACGAGGAATTGTGAAGACGGTTAAGTCAGCCAAAAAAATTGTCGATCGGAAAGATCCTGTTGTTTGGGATATTCTGGAGAATGTGATGAAAGGTCATCCGGTTTTATTGAACCGTGCACCAACCCTTCACCGTTTATCAATTCAATCATTCCAGCCGGTTTTGGTCGAAGGGAAAGCAATTCGCTTGCATCCTTTGGTTTGTACCGGTTTCAACGCCGACTTCGATGGTGACCAGATGGCAGTTCATCTTCCACTTGGAAACGCGGCTATTCTCGAGGCTCAGGTTTTAATGTTGTCGTCGCACAACCTTTTGAACCCTGCCAATGGTGCTCCTATCACTGTTCCTTCGCAGGACATGGTTCTTGGGTTGTACTATATGACAAAAGCCCGTAAAGATGCCAAAGGAGAAGGTTTGTCTTTCTATTCACCGGAAGAAGCAATTATTGCTTACAACGAAGGGAAAGTTGACATGCACGCCATTGTAAACGTCAGGTCACAGGATCTTGATGAAAATGATGAGCTTAAAACAATGATGATTGACACAACCCTGGGACGTATTCTGTTTAACGAAAATGTTCCAGAGGCTGCTGGTTATATTAATAAGATTTTGACAAAAAGAGCTTTAAGAGATATTATTGCCGATATTCTTAAAAGAACAGATAATGCTACAACGGCTCAGTTCCTTGATGATATCAAAGATCTGGGTTATAAAATGGCTTATCGCGGTGGTTTGTCCTTTAACCTCGATGACGTAATTATTCCTGATGTGAAAGCCGATTTGGTTGCTGAAGGATTTGCCGGAGTTGAGGAGATCTTGAATAACTATAATATGGGTTTCATTACCAATAACGAAAGATACAATGGAGTTATTGATATTTGGACACATGTAAATGCCAAGTTGACGCAGAGCGTAATGAAGACGATTAGTACCGATAAACAAGGGTTTAACTCTGTTTATATGATGCTTGATTCAGGAGCCCGTGGTTCGAAAGAACAGATTCGTCAGCTATGCGGTATGCGTGGATTGATGGCCAAACCTCAAAAATCTGGTTCAACCGGTTCACAGATTATCGAAAATCCAATTTTGGCCAACTTTAAAGAAGGTCTTTCGGTACTCGAGTACTTTATTTCTACTCACGGTGCTCGTAAAGGTCTTGCAGATACGGCTTTGAAAACGGCAGATGCTGGTTACTTAACTCGTCGTCTGGTCGATGTTGCTCAGGATGTGATTATTAATCTTGATGACTGTGGTACATTGCGCGGACTTGTTGCAACTGCATTGAAGAGCAACGAGGAAGTTGTGGCTTCATTGTCGGAACGCATTCTGGGTCGTACAACTGTTCACGATATTCATCATCCACTTACTGGTAAATTGATTATCAAAGCCGGTGAAGAAATTATTGAAGACGTTGCTGCAATTATTGAAGATTCACCAATTGAACATGTCGAGATCAGGTCTGTATTGACTTGTGAAGCTGAGAACGGTGTTTGTGCCAAATGTTATGGCCGAAATCTTGCAACAGCTAAGATGATACAATTGGGCGAAGCTGTAGGAGTTATCGCAGCACAGTCAATCGGGGAGCCGGGAACTCAGCTTACACTGCGTACTTTCCACGTTGGGGGTATTGCCGGTAACGTTTCAACACAATCAACTGTTGTTGCACGTTACGATGGTATTGCCGAAATTGAGGAATTACGTGCTGTTGAATGGCTGGATGAAAAGGGTGAAGCTATTGAAATTGTTGTTAGTCGTCTTGCAGAACTCAAAATCATTGATAAAAATACAGGCATTACATTATCAACTCACAGTTTGCCTTATGGATCGAAGTTATTCACAAAGAATGGTGCTGATATTAAAAAGGATACAATTATTTGTGAATGGGATCCATATAACGGTGTAATTGTAAATGAGTTTAATGGACGTGTTTCGTACAGCGATTTGATTGATGGTATAACTTGTCGTGAAGAATCGGATGAACAAACCGGTTACAAAGAGAAGGTGATCATCGAAACTCGTGATAAAACAAAGAATCCTACATTACAAATCGTCGACGAAAACGACAATGAAATTCGCTCTTATAACCTTCCTGTTGGCGGTCACTTAAGTGTTGACGACAACAAAATGGTACGAAGTGGTGAGGTTCTTGTTAAAATTCCTCGTGCATCAGGTAAAGCTGGTGATATCACGGGAGGACTTCCACGAGTTACAGAGCTTTTCGAAGCCCGTAACCCATCGAATCCTGCTGTTGTATCTGAAATTGATGGAGAAGTAAGTCTTGGAAAAATTAAACGTGGTAATCGCGAAGTTGTGATCACATCACGCACAGGCGAAGTCAAAAAATACCTTGTACCATTGTCACGTCAGATTTTGGTTCAGGAAAGCGACTATGTCCGTGCAGGTATTGCACTTTCCGATGGCGCAATAACTCCGTCAGATATCCTTGCTATCAAGGGTCCTACTAAAGTTCAGGAATATATCGTGAATGAAGTTCAGGACGTTTATCGTATGCAGGGTGTAAAAATCAATGACAAGCATTTCGAAGTAATTGTTCGTCAAATGATGCGCAAAGTTGAGATTGAAGATGCCGGTGATACAAGATTCCTTGAAAAACAGGTTGTTGACAAGGGTGATTTCACCACTGAAAATGACTGGATATTTGCAAAGAAAATTATCATTGAATCTGGTGATTCTGAAGCTTTACGTCCTGGTATGATTATTACTGCACGTCGGTTAAGGGATGAAAACTCCTTACTCAAACGCAGAGATAAGAAAACGGTGGAGGCCCGCGACGCGGTTCCTGCTACTTCAAGTCAGGTTTTGCAAGGGATCACACGTGCTTCTCTTCAAACAAAATCATGGATGTCAGCTGCTTCGTTCCAGGAAACAACTAAGGTTCTTAACGAAGCTGCCATCAATGGTAAAATCGATTACCTTGAAGGCTTGAAAGAAAACGTTATTTGTGGACATTTAATCCCTGCAGGAACTGGTAACCCAATGTTTAAGAATATTGTTGTTGGTTCAAAAGACGAGTACGATCGTTTGATCGATTCGAAAAAGGGGGATATTGGAAGCGAAGATGATGATTATTAATTGCTATTGCTATGAACGATGATTTTCAAAGTCAGCATCAGCTGAATATTGAGTTAAGCGAGGAGATTGCTCAGGGTACTTATTCTAACCTGGCAATTATTACACATTCGCCATCAGAGTTTGTGATTGATTTTGTCCGTGTTATGCCTGGCATTCCGAAAGCCAATGTAAAGTCACGGATAATTTTGACTCCGGAACATGCAAAGAGACTCATGTTGGCACTTCAGGAAAACATCCTTAAGTTTGAATCTTTACACGGTCCCATCAATATACAGGGGGGGCAGGAAAATGTAGTTCCAATGAACTATGGTGGTCCAACAGGACAAGCTTAATTCATTGAATTATAATATTATACTAAAAGCTCTTCTCTCAAGGAAGAGCTTTTTTCAATTTCGTAAAATATGGACGACAATGTTAACATAATCAGTTAGGTAACAATTTTGCAGCCAAGGTCTTTGGAATTGTTTTAATACTGACAGGCAAAAGGGAATCACATGCATCAAACTTGAAGGTTATGCGCTATATGCTCAAAAAATGGCTGCAATAGACAAGGTTTGTTTGAAAAGAAAGGGCTGAAAGTCCGCTTGCAGCAAAGCGCTATTTAGCTTTTTGAATGGTTGTAAATTGGAATTCAGCAAAATAAATCATGCTTTTTTCAATAATCATTCTAAATTAAAAAGGTCAAAATGCGCAATCTAACTTTTGAATGATATGGTTATTTGTTCTAATGTGTTGAGAGGTTTGACTTCCAGGGGTGTCGGAACCCAGTTTCTCTTAATATTGCAACTTTACTTGCGGAATTCATTAAATGGAGGTTAATCATCAGAGTTGGTAAGCAAGAATTGAAGTTTTATATTTGCCGTCCGAAAGATTCAAAATCATACAGAATAATTATGAAGGGTTTAAGAATTATTGTACTTGCCAAGCAGGTTCCCGACACGCGAAACGTTGGGAAAGACGCCATGAAAGCAGATGGAACTGTGAATAGGGCTGTTCTTCCTGCAATTTTTAATCCGGAGGATCTCAACGCGCTGGAGCTTGCGCTGCGTGTTAAAGACGAGATTCCCGGTACAACGGTTACAATTTTAACCATGGGTCCAGGAAGGGCCGCTGAAATTATCAGAGAAGGTTTATATCGCGGAGCTGATGGTGGTGTTTTGTTGACAGACAGGGCTTTTGCCGGTTCCGATACATTGGCCACCTCATACGCATTGTCTCAGGCTATCAGAGAGATGGGCGAGTTCGATCTTATCGTTGCTGGTCGTCAGGCCATCGATGGCGATACAGCCCAGGTAGGCCCTCAGGTTGCTGAAAAATTGGGACTGTTTCAGGTTACGTATGTTGAAGAGGTTCTTAAAGTAGAAAAATCTATGATTACTGTACGTCGTCGCCTTGACAATGGGGTTGAAACAGTGAAAGCACCTCTACCTTTATTGATGACTGTGAACAGTTCAGCTCCCGATTGCCGTTCGCGTAATGCTAAATTGCTGATGAAGTACAAACATGCCCGCACTGTTACCGAACGTCAGGCAGCTACTGAAGATTACCTCTACCTTTATGATGCCCGTCCTTTCCTTAATATCCACGAAATGACGGTGAATGAAATTAAGTCAGTACCTGATCAACTTGGCTTGGCAGGTTCGCCTACAAAAGTAAAGCGCATCGAGAATGTTATCTTACAGGCAAAGGATGCTAAAAAATTAACTGCTGCTGATAAAGGTATTAATGACTTGATGAAGGAATTAATCGATAGTCATGTGATTGGTTAGTAGGTAATTGTATACGGTATAAAATAATCGAAGAATGAATAATATATTTGTTTATTGTGAAGTTGAAGAAGGAGTTGTCGCAGATGTAAGTCTCGAACTTCTGACCAAGGGTCGTAGTCTGGCCAACGAACTGAAATGTCAGCTTGAAGCAGTTATTATAGGTGCTGATCTTAAAGCTATTGAAAATCAGGTTATTCCTTATGGAGTAGATGTCGTGCATATTGTAGAGGATCCCCGTTTGGCTCCTTATACCACTTCACCTCATGCAGCTGTCCTGATCAAACTATTCAAGGATGAAAAACCTCAGATTGCATTAATGGGTGCTACACCAATCGGTCGCGATTTAGGTCCCAGGGTTTCATCTGCGTTGCATAGTGGTTTGACCGCTGATTGCACAAGTCTTGAAATTGGTGATCATGAGGATAAAAAAGAGGGCAAAATCTACAAAAATCTTTTATATCAGATACGTCCGGCTTTTGGTGGGAACATCATTGCCTGGATTATCAATCCCGATTGCCGCCCTCAAATGGCAACTGTGCGCGAAGGCGTCATGAAAAAGGAAATTTTAAACGTAAAATACCCTGGCAAAGTTAATCGTCTCGAAGTATCGAAATATGTTTCAGACATCGAGTTTGCTGTTCAGGTTATTGAACGTCACCTTGAAAAAAGGAAAATTAATATTAAAGGAGCTTCTATAATTGTATCCGGTGGATATGGAGTTGGCTCAAAAGAAAATTTCAAATTACTTTATGACCTCGCTGATGTGTTAGGTGCCGAAGTTGGTGCTTCACGTGCAGCTGTTGATGCTGGTTATACCGATCATGAACGTCAGATTGGACAGACAGGTATTACTGTTCGTCCAAAATTATACATTGCGTGTGGTATTTCAGGACAGGTTCAGCATCGGGCCGGAATGGAAGAGTCTGCTCAGATTATCTCGATTAATACTGACCCGGAAGCTCCGATTAATTCTTTGGCCGATTACGTTATCACCGGGGATCTGTCGGAGATCATTCCTAAAATGATTAAGTATTATAAACTAAATACGAAGTAAATCGTGATTAACCGGTTTATATCAAATAATTAAAAGAGAAATGGCAAATTTATATAACGATAATAGAGACTTAAAATTCCACTTGACGCATCCGATGATGCAGAAGTTGGTAATGTTAAAGGAGCGCAATTTCGTCGACAAATCCAGCTTTGATTATGCTCCAATTGATTTTGAGGACGCCATGGATAGCTATGAGCGTGTTCTTGAAGTTGTTGGAGAAATTAGTGGTGATATTATTGGCCCAAATGCCGAATCAATTGACGCCGAAGGGCCACGTGTGGTGGATGGTCGGGTAATTTATGCCAAGGGAACTCAGGAAAACCTCGATGCACTTGTTAAAGCTGGCTTGCTGGGAATTACGTTGCCAAGACGATTTGGAGGATTGAATTTCCCAATTGTTCCTTACATCATGGCAGCCGATATTGTATCGCGTGCCGATGCCGGCTTTGTTAATATCTGGGGTCTTCAGGATTGTGCCGAAACTTTAAATGAATTTGCATCAGAGGAGCAAAAGGAAAGATGGCTTACAAGGGTTGTCGCCGGCGAAACAATGGCCATGGATCTTACGGAACCTGATGCAGGATCCGATCTTCAGGCAGTACAACTCAAAGCAACTTATTCCGAAGCTAAAGGAACCTGGATACTTAATGGTGTTAAAAGGTTTATTACCAATGGTGATGGCGATATTGCACTCGTATTGGCGCGCTCCGAAGAGGGTACCCGGGACGGAC
Organism: Mariniphaga sp.; assembly: GCA_010906965.1. Taxonomy (GTDB): domain Bacteria; phylum Bacteroidota; class Bacteroidia; order Bacteroidales; family Prolixibacteraceae; genus JAAFHB01. The sequence continues at coordinate 27,733 of JAAFHB010000048.1, forward strand.
GAGGATTATCAATGTATGTCTACGACAAGCGTAAAGGAGGCGTTACAGTACGTAGAATCGAGCATAAAATGGGTATCATTGGCTCACCGACCTGCGAACTTGTCTTTAAAGATGCCCCCGGCGAATTAATTGGTAACCGTAAGATGGGGCTTATCAAATACGTAATGGCCTTAATGAATGGTGCCAGACTTGGAATTGCTGCCCAATCGGTCGGT
>JAAFHB010000387.1 GCA_010906965.1 Mariniphaga sp.
CAGGACGATAACCGGTGATGTGGTAATCGAACGAGGCATACCCTTTCGAAATACTCTTTAGTTTGTCGTAGAAATCGAAGACAATTTCACCCAACGGCATATCGAAAGTGAGCTCTGCCCGTTCAGCGGTCAGGTAATCCTGCTTTTTAAGCATTCCCCGCTTATCAAGACAAAGGGTCATAATGGAGCCGATAAACTCGGAACTTGTAATGATTTGTGCTTGAATGTAAGGCTCTTCAATCATCTCGATGAGTGAGGCGTCGGGCATCCCGGCAGGGTTATATACTTCGTAAGTTTCGCCGGCTCTTGTCGTAATCATGTACGATACGTTCGGCACCGTAGTAATGACGTTCATATCGAATTCGCGGTCGAGTCGCTCCTGGATAATTTCCATGTGGAGTAAGCCAAGGAATCCGCAGCGGAAGCCAAATCCCAGGGCCATTGACGATTCGAGCGTATAGGTTAGTGATGCATCATTTAATTGAAGCTTTTCCATCGCAGCTCTTAGATCCTCGTAATCTTCGCTGTCGATCGGATAAACGCCGGCAAAAACCATTGGCTTCACCTCCTCGAATCCGGAGATGCGCTCAGAGCAAGGCTGTTTCACATTTGTAACGGTATCGCCAACCTTGATTTCACGTGCAGTTTTGATGTTTGAAATGATGTAGCCTACATCTCCGGCGCTTAAAGATTCGCGTGGATCGAGACCCATCTTTAATATTCCTACCTCATCAACATTGTATTGTTTTTCGGTTGAGACGAACTTGACAACGTCCCCTTTGCGGATTGTGCCGTTTACTATTTTTACATAAGCAATTACGCCACGGAACTGGTTGTAAACAGAATCGAATATCAACCCCTGAAGTGGGGCGTCCGGATCACCGGCTGGTGGTGGTACGTCTGTAATAATGCGGTGAAGAATTTCATCAACTCCTTCTCCTGTTTTCCCGGAAGCTCTGATGATTGTGCTCCGCTTACATCCGATCAGTTCGATGATCTGGTCTTCGACAACCTCCGGATTTGCATTGGGGAGATCCATTTTATTAAGGATCGGGATAATCTCAAGATCGTGTTCAATTGCAAGGTACAGGTTTGATATTGTTTGTGCCTGAATTCCCTGTGTTGCATCGATAATCAGTAATGCACCTTCGCAGGCTGCAATCGAACGCGAAACTTCGTACGAGAAATCGACATGCCCCGGTGTATCAATGAGGTTTAGCTTATATGTTTCGCCATCCTGTGTATGCACCATCTGAATGGCATGACTTTTTATCGTGATGCCGCGCTCTTTTTCAAGCTCCATATCATCAAGTACCTGCGCCTGCATATCGCGCCCGTGGATGGTTTGTGTAATTTCTAAAAGACGGTCGGCAAGCGTACTTTTCCCATGATCAATATGGGCAATAATGCAAAAATTCCTGATGTTCTTCATGTGCGAAAAATACTTATATCCTTGATATTCTTGTTAAAACCTAATTTACCTGATTCAGCACAAAGATATTCAAAATTCGACGATTTGGAAATTCAATAATTTAACCTTTCCCCGTTATCCATTAACCATTAATCCTCCTTTTTATTAAATTTGCCAACCATTTAATCTTTCGTCCATCACATGGGTTACGTTGCTGATTCTGAATATCTCCTTACGATCATTGTACCGCTTTACAACGAAGAGGGAAATCTTCCACGATTGTCAGGGGAGCTCTCGGATTACCTCTCACAGGCATCTTATAGTACTAAAGTGTTGTTTGTTAATGATGGTTCTACTGACAGCAGTGCAATGTTGCTGGCTCAATTTTGTGCCGGGAACCCCGCATTCAACTATATCAGTTTGAAGAAGAACAGTGGTCTGAGTACCGCCCTGAAGGCGGGGATTGATGAGGTAGAGACCAAATATACCGGGTACATCGATGCCGATCTTCAGACTTCGCCATATGATTTTGACTTGTTAATGGAATATGCCGAATCTTACGCGCTGGTTACAGGAGTTCGCGTTGGAAGGAAAGATGGCGTTGTCAAACGAATTTCTTCGCGGATGGCCAATGTCATACGTCGAAGTGTGACGCACGACGGAGTTGCAGATACCGGATGCCCGCTCAAGATATTTCGTACCGATATTGTGCGCAGCATTCCATTTTTTAACGGGATGCACCGGTTTCTTCCTGCACTTATTCAACTTGGCGGAGGGGAAGTAAAAGAAGTCCCAGTCCGGCACTTTGAAAGGCTTGCCGGGAAATCAAACTTTCATCTTTGGAATCGTTTAATAGGTCCGGCAGTTGATCTTATCGCCTTTAGCTGGATGCGAAAGCGGATGATTCGTTACGAAATAGCAGACAAAGGATGAGCCTGTCGTCACTTTGGATATACGCCATCGGATTTTTGGCACAGCTGCTTTTTGCTGCCCGAATGATTGTGCAGTGGGTGAAGTCCGAAAAGGCAGGGAAGTCAATTTCACCGGTTATATTCTGGCAATTAAGTATTTTAGGGTCATTGATCTTCCTTCTTTATGGAATCTTGCGACACGATTTTGCCATTGTCCTGGGACAGATATTGGTCTATTTTATTTACATCCGTAACCTGCACCTTCAGGAACAATGGCGCCCAATACCGCTCCTGTTTCGGTTTATCGTGATCATTGCTCCAATCATTACATTGGCCTACTTATTCTCTGATACACACGGGAATTTTACCTCTCTTTTGAAGAATGAAGCTATTTCATTTCCATTGAAGATATGGGGAAGTATTGGTCAGGTGATTTTTACGCTTCGGTTTTACGTTCAGTGGATCGACTCTGAATCAAAAAAAGAATCGGTATTGACACGCAGGTTCTGGCTTGTAAGTGGGGTAGGATCGTTCATGATCCTAATTTATGCGGTTCTTCGGTTTGATCCTGTTTTATTCCTGGGACAACTTTCGGGTCTTGTGATCTATCTCCGAAACCTTATGTTGGGAAAGATGAGAAGGGCAAAGGGATAAATCGAAATGTTTGCTATTTTTGATTGCCAAAATGGATCATAATATGGAAACAGCTTAAAGCTTATGACTTTTCCTATTATTACCCTGGCATTTGTCGCATTAATTGTCTTATCCAGAAGTAAAAATTTATCCAGTCAAATTTATAAGATTTCCTTTAATGACCAATCGTAACCTTCAGTTGTTTCTGCTCCTTCTGATTGCATTTATTGCTTTTGTGGTGAATAACGGTGCGATTGAAGCTAATATTATGGAGGCGCGCAACCTTACAACAGCGCGCGAAATGCTTCAGAAAAGCAACTGGCTCGAACCGACTATGAACGGAGAGTTACGTCTTGAGAAACCTCCGCTACCAACGTGGATTGCTGCTGCGACAATGTATATTTCGGGTGAAGAAAACCTCTCATTACTTCGCTTGCCCGCTGCTTTGGCCGCTTTGCTGATGGTCTTTTTCCTTTTTAAACTAACCACCGAATTAACGGAAGACAAGTTACTCCCTTTTCTTGTCGCAGGAACGGCCAGTACTTCGTTTTATATTTTCTTTATGGCACGCGATATCAGTTGGGACATCTTTTGCCACTGTTTTATGATTGGTGCGATATGGCTGTTTCACAAAGGACTTAAAAGTAAAGGTAGTGGTTGGGGCGAATTGATTGGTGCCGGTGCGTTAATGGG
>JAAFHB010000049.1 GCA_010906965.1 Mariniphaga sp.
GTCGAAGTGAACCCAGAAATAAAAAACCCAAACGAACTTACTCGATGAACTACAAACCTTTATGAACAATCATTAACTAAACGACATTGGATTATATACGTTTAACTATTAAAAACAATCACCATGAAAAAGATCATTTTATCAATTGCAGTTGTGTTAGTTAGTCTTGCTTCAATGGCTCAAAAACCAGAATTCCTTCAAACGATGGGCGAAGTGCTTGGTCAGTTTTCGACATGCCGGAATGTTTCCGATTTTCAGGCTCTGGGTAACAAATTCCAGATGATTGCCAATGTCGAAAAAGACGAATGGCTGCCCTTGTATTACCACGCCTATTGCTTTATAGTTATGAGTTTTATGGAACCAACCGATGCTGTTAAAAAGGACAGTTACCTGGATGAGTCAGAAAAATCAATTGCAAAATTGATTGCTATGGCTCCGAACGAGGCGGAAGTTTTTACTTTGCAGTCGTTTTATTTTACCGCACGGCTTGTCGTCAATCCGATGGAGCGTGGGCAGGAATTTAGCGGACTTTCCGGTCAGGCGATTGGCAAAGCTTTGGCCAATGATCCAACCAATCCACGTGCCAGGCTGATGAAACTTCAAATGGATTTGGGCGCTGCAAAGTTTTTTGGCTAGGATCCCAAATCATTTTGTCCGCAAGCCATAGAATTAAAGGCAAGTTGGGATGATTTTAAACTAAAATCGCCAATTCATCCGGTATGGGGGAAAGACCAGGTCGAAGGAATCGTTAAAGGATGTCAGTAGCAAAGAGCATGGAGAAAAGGGCAAGGAGCTTGGTGCAAAAGAGTGCAAGGAGCAATCCTTTTTATTCACCTGAATGGCGGTTGCTAGCCCTCAGTTGCGGAATGACATTTTAAAAATTTAAAAATGAATAAAATCCGGTTTCCGGTGTGAGGGTTCTATCTGAAACCAGATTTATCATTATTTTTACAAACCCAATAATCAACCAATTATAAATTTTCAAGATGAAGAATTCAGTAATAAAGGCAAACACATCGAAGCTGATTAAGCTTATATTGGGCAGTGCGACCTTAAGTGTTTTTTTTATTTTGGTTTTTATGATTGGAAAGCTCCATGATTTCAACAGTTATATAATTGGTTTTTTATGGGCTTTTAGCATTAGTATTACGCAGTGGGTTGGTTTGTCGTTTATTTACAATTACATCGATCGTAAAATTTCGTGGATTGAAGCACCGGTCAAAAAGGTTTTTGTTCATATTTTTGTCTTTTTGACTTATTCGATCAGTGCCTTTATATTGGTGCAGTTTTTCAATTACTATGTCTGGCAGGGTATTTTACCATCAAAATCCTGGGGTTTGATTATGAAATCTATTCCGTTTACGGTTATTATTTCGTTAATTATTTCACTTATATTCACGGCAATCGGGTTCTTTTTTGCATGGAAAAATTCTGTAATTCAGGCCGAAAAACTGAAAGCCGAAATGATGGCTTACAAATACGAATCGTTGCGGAATCAGATTAATCCCCATTTTTTGTTTAACAGCCTCAATGTTTTAAGTGATTTGGTGTACGATGATCAGGCGATGGCGGTGAAGTTTATCCGGCAAATGAGTGATTTATTTCGCTATGTGCTCGATAGCCGCGACAAAGAGTTGGTTCCGCTCAAAGATGAGTTGGACTTTATTAACTCGTTTTCCTTTCTGCTCAAAATAAGGTTCGAAGAAAAGCTGGAAATTAATATTGATGTTCAGGCAAATACCGATGAATACATTGTTCCGATGACTTTGCAGTTGTTGATCGAAAATGCAGTGAAGCACAATGAAGTATCGGAGGCTTTTCCGTTGCGCATAACGATTCGAAAAAATGGGGATTTCCTGGAAGTGGAAAATGGATTGCGCCTGAAAAATGTTGGCGATGACTCGAAGAAAACAGGATTAAAGAATATTATTCAGCAGTTTGCATTTTTTTGTGTTCATCCGATTGAAATCATTGCGTTGGATGACAGCTTTCTGGTTCGTGTACCTATACTTAAATCGTTGCAGAAATGAAGGTAATTATATTGGAAGATGAATCGAGGGCGGCCAATCTGCTTGAACGTTTGCTGGCAAAGGTCGCTCCAAATATGCAGGTGATTGTCAAACTTGAATCAGTGCGCGACGGGATAAAATACCTGCAAAACAATCCTGAACCTGATCTGATATTTTCGGATATACAATTGGCTGATGGATTGAGCTTTGAAATTTACAGAACAATCAATGTGCGATGCCCCATTATTTTTACGACTGCCTACGATCACTATGCCATCGAAGCTTTCGAGACCAATGGAATCGATTACCTGCTTAAACCCATCGAAGAAGAGCGGCTCAATAAAGCCATCGAAAAAGCGAAGCAATTTTCGCCTGGTTTAGTGCTTGAAAAAATTCTTGCAATAACCAATCCTGTGTCTGGAAAGAATTATAAATCAAGGTTTATGGTAAAGGTTGCCGACAAGATCAAAAGCATTCCGGTCGAAGAAATTGTGGCGTTTTTCAGTCAGGAAAAAGCAACATTCATTCATACAATTGGTAGCCGAACCTATTGCATTGATTATGCGCTGGATCAGTTGGAACCGATGCTTGATCCGGATGTTTACTTCAGGATCAACCGAAAATACATTGTTTCGATTGATGCCTGCACCAATATTCTGGCTTGGACAAGTTCGAGATTGCGCCTTAAAATTGATGGAATAGAAGATAATGAGATCATTGTTGCCCGCGAACGGGTGCAGGAATTTAAGAACTGGTTGGACAGGTAATTTTCACCTACGCTGAACTTTCTCTGCTTTAATTTGCCTATTATTGATATTTTTGCAGAATAAATTAAAAAACAATGATTCAAAGAATTCAAACAGTTTATTTGCTGATTGCTGAAATGCTGATCGGTGCCCTTTTTTTCGTTCCGTTTGCTGAAATTGCCGGAAAAGAAGGAAGTATTTATCGTTTTGATATGAAAGGAATTTATCTTGAAGGGGTTCAGAAAACTGAAATTATTTACAGCAGCCTGCCATTGGTCATATTATGGGCTGTGAGCCTGATACTTATTCTGGCAACCATCTTTCTGTTTAAAAACAGAATTCTTCAGATGAGGCTTTCAACGATTAATATTTTTATTCTGCTTGGTCTTGGAGGTTTAATCTATTACTATGTTTGGTCCTTTGCCAAAATATTGTTGGGGGTCTATTCGCTGACTATTTATCTTGTCTTTCCTTTAATTGCTTCAATATTAATTTATTTGGCTATCAGGGCAATAGCGAAGGATGAATTACTCGTGCGATCAATCGACAGAATTCGATAAAAAACAAAGCCGGAATCATCCGGCTTTGTTTTTTATCTGAAATCAGAACAATACGGAGAGTTTTTGGCAGACAGATGTCAGAAACTTTTCGTCATCGATTGTAAACGGAGAAGGGGAGTGGGAATCGATATCAATTTCGGCCACAAACTGATCATCCTTTAGAATCGGCACCACAATTTCGCTTTGGACATCGGTGCTGCAAGCGATGTAGTTCCCTTCCAGACTTACATCCTGAACAATTTTAAGTTTTTTATTTTCAGCTACCTGCCCGCAAACCCCTTTCCCAACAGGTATTGTGGTATGCTCGGTTGACTTTCCAAAGTACGAGTCAAGAATTAGTGTTGAACCCTGCCCATCGGGTAGATAGAATCCAACCCAATCGTAGTGATATACTTTATCCTTAAGTAGTTTGCATGTATTTAGTAAAATATCACTTCTTGATGCCCCTGATGCAATAAAGCTTTCAACATCGTGAAGCAGTTGTTCAAATTCTGAATTCATCTTACAATACGTTTGTTTACTGGTTTTGAATATTAAAAGATTGCCATTTCGTTTTCATTCGTGATTTTTTCGCAATAAAAGCATTTCATGGCGATTGGTTTGTCGCTAAGAACGTCGAAACGGGTGGGAATATTTTCTGCATTTGTAATGCAGCTTGGATTGAAGCATTTGACAATTCCCCTGATTTCACTTGGTGTTTCAACCACCCTTTTTTCAATTACCTCGTAATCGCGAATGGTATTCAGTTTTGCATGAGGTGCCACCAGCGCAATTTTATTCACTTCTTCGTCCGCAAAAAACCGGTTGGCGATTTTGATAATTGCTTTTGTCCCCATTGCTTTGCTATCGAGGTTATTACCAAATGTAACCATTTGACTGCATTCTTCAAGTTTGAGGATTTTTATTACCTTAAAAAGCGCTTTTGTTGGGATATGGTCAATGACCGTGCCATCTTTTATTGCACTAACTTTTAGATGTTTTTCCATGACAAATATTTTAAAAGTTTATTTAAGGTTCAATAAATGAGCGATAATCGCCATACGCGTGTAAACACCATTTTTTGCCTGTGTAAAGTAATAGGCTTTCGGATTACTATCGACGTCGGTATGTATTTCGTTGATTCGCGGTAACGGATGCAGAATTCTCATATTCTCTTTTGTATTGATAAGCATTGCATTTCTGAGAATATAAACATTTTTAACTTTCTCATATTCAACTGGATCAATAAACCGTTCTTTCTGAACACGCGTCATATAAATAATATCGGCCGCGTTAATAATATCGGTGAACTCTGTATGTTCGAAATACTTGATTCCTTTTGAGGTGAGCAGTAATTTATACTCATTGGGCATAGCGAGTTCAGGAGGTGCTATAAAATTGAAAATCGGATCTTTAAATTGCAGCATGGCCATCAGCAGGCTGTGAACAGTACGTCCGTATTTTAAATCACCCACCATAAACAGGTTGATATTATCGAGACTTCCCTGCGTTTTGATGATTGAATACATGTCGAGCAAGGTTTGCGATGGATGCTGATTGGCACCATCACCGGCATTGATTACAGGAACGCTCGACACCTCTGAAGCATATCGGGCACTTCCTTCCGATGGGTGTCGCATAATGATCATATCGGCATAATTACTCACCATCTTGATGGTATCATGCAGCGTTTCGCCTTTCGAAACACTCGACGAAGATGAATCCGAAAAACCAATGATCTTACCTCCCAAACGGTTGATGGCTGTTTCGAAACTTAACCTTGTTCGTGTCGATGGTTCAAAGAAAAGCGTTGCAATAACTTTTCCCTGAAGCAGTTTCTGGTTAGGGTTGGCCTCAAAATCTTCAGCAAGGCGCATAATTTTTAGGTACTCCTCTTTTGTGAAATCAGTAATTGATATTAGGCTTTTTGCACTCATTAGTATTTGAATTTGTGGTTATTAATTACAGCATATAAAAAGAAAACCAATTTACAAAAATATAAAATTCAGGTGTTATCCAACGGAAACCGTCCGTTAGTTATCCACAATTAATGAAGCACTTAATTTGTCTATTTTTTCAAGTTTTTCCATCACAATATCAATTAATTGTTTTCTTACCAATATCTTAGCCCTGCATGAGAGATCAAAATTACTTTCCTGCATTTCAAGTTGGAATTCCTTTAATAATGTCATAAAGTCGTTCATGGCAAGGTAATCGAATTTTACTTCAATGGCGGTTTCTACAATCTTTTCCACAATAACGGCATTAGTAAGTACATCGGATGCTGCTTGTTTATAAGCATTTGTCAATCCACTGGTTCCTAAAAGAATCCCTCCGAAATACCGGACAACGACCACCAAAATATCAGTCAATTCGTGTTGCTGAATTTGGCCGAATATTGGTCGTCCGGCCGTTCCCGAAGGTTCGCCATCATCGTTGACCCTGAATAGTTGATGATCGGATCCTAATCGCCAGGCAAAACAATGGTGCCGCGCGCTGTGGTGTTCTTTTTTTAATCTTGCAGTGATCTCCTTTATCTGTTGTTCGTCCGACACCGGAAAAGCATAAGCAATAAATTTGCTTCCTTTCTCTTTGTAGAGTCCTTCAGAAGGTGCTCCGATCGTTTTATAGGTGTCTGTGTATTCCATCGAAAAAGAAGTTGCTTTTCAGTAAGATTATAACAGCGGTGAAAAAAATAAAAATCAAAAAAAAACAGACCTGATGGCCTGTCTTCAACAAATTCGAAATTAATATTTTAGCCTGTTTTCTATTTCATCGAGGTATACCTTGAAGTTTTTATCGGTATCTTTCAGATTGGCCACTGTGCGACAAGCATGGAGTACTGTAGCGTGATCCTTTCCTCCAATTTGTGAACCAATAGCGGCAAGGGATGATTTCGTCATACTTTTCGAAAAGTACATCGCAATTTGTCTGGCCTGTACTGTTTCCCTTTTGCGCGTTTTGACAGCCAAAGAATCGACGGGTAGATTGAAATAATCACAAACAGTTTTTGTAATATAATCGATTGTAATTTCGCGTACCGAACACTTCACCAGCTTATTAATCATCTTAATGGCCAGATCGATGTTGATCTCTTTCTTATTCAGGGTAGCCTGTGCCAGAAGTGAAATCAACGCGCCTTCGAGTTCGCGAACATTACTATTAATGTGTGATGCAATGTATTCAAGTACTTCTTCGGGGATCTCGATACCGTCTTTGTAAATTTTCTTGCGCAGAATATTCATTCGTGTTTCGAAATCGGGTATCTGCAAATCGGCGGTGAGTCCCCATTTAAATCTTGATAGCAATCTTTGTTCAAGCCCTTTTAATTCAATCGGGGGCTTATCGGAAGTGAGAATAAGCTGCTTCCCTGTTTGATGCAAGTGATTGAAAATATGAAAGAAAGTCTCCTGAGTTTTCTCTTTTCCTGCAAATTCCTGCACATCATCGATGATCAAAACATCAATCATTTGATAGAAATGAAGGAAATCATTCCGGTTGTTGTTGCGGGTTGCCTCCGAAAACTGGGTTTGAAATTTATTTGCATTGACATACAAAACAATTTTCTCAGGGAATCGCTCTTTAACTTCTATTCCGATGGCCTGGGCAAGGTGGGTTTTTCCCAACCCTGAATTTCCATAAAGCATCAAAGGGTTAAAAGCTGTACCACCTGGTTTTTGTGCAACAGCATAACTTGCGCTTCGGGCAAGGCGGTTACATTCGCCTTCGATGAAGTTATCGAAGGTATTGTCCTGTTTCAGTTGTGGATCGATATTCAGTTTTTGAATGCCTGGTATCACAAATGGATTCTTGATTGTACTGTCATCATGAAATGATGATGCTGCAACCGGCCTGTTTTTCAGATTGTTGTTCTGATTGGTCGGCAGTTTTATGGTATACGGTTTGTTATTGGTATTGAGGTTGTTATCAACGACAACGCTGTATTCAAGTTTGGCACCAACACCAAGCTCTTTTCTCAGTGTTTTCCGAAGGATATCAATGTATTGCTCTTCAAGATACTCGTAAAAAAACGGGCTTGGAACCTGAATTGTAAGAATATCGTTATCCAGCTTAATGGGGACAATCGGTTCAAACCAAGTTCTGTAACTTATAAAAGGCACGTTGTCTTTTATAATTTTCAGACAATTTTCCCAGATATTATTGTGGTCTTTATTCATTTAGGATTTTAGGCTCATGCATTATTGAACTTCGTTTTTTATTTATCCGGTCGCAAAGATTGGAATAATTTAGTCGGAAAAAAATGGCTTAAAAAGTTGCATTTTTCTATGATTTTAATATCCAGTTTATTGAGGCCTAAAAATTTATTTTAAAAATATAGTATTCTCATTTATAGATAGTTACATTTTTTTGTTTACAAGCATTTGATTCATTGAGTATTGTATAAAACAATTTCCAGCTAAATTTTGATGAATTTGTTACTTCAGAATTGGAATTCGAATACAGACAAAATATCTCATTCGGGTGGTCTAAAAGTAAATAAAAATCAATACGAAAAAAACTATTTTTGGTTTGTTTTTATTGCTTTTTTTAAACTTATTTCTTTCCCATTTTTGTAACACTTTAAAAATGCCTCAGGAAAAGCACGTTGGATCTTATTTAGATTCATTATAACTTTATCATAAGACGAATCTTGTTGGGAAACATAGTAATATCTGTTGCCAGTTTTTATTTCTGAAATCTCTTCAATCCCTTGAAACATAGGGGAGGTAAGGCTTATAGGATTCTCCGAAACATATATCTGGATTCTAAATGTAATATTATCAGCAAATTGCTTGCCAGTAGGCACGGACACATAAACTTCCTTACCAAGATCTATAGCTGAGAAACGAATATATTTCTTCGGATTCAGACGAAAATCGACCAGCAAACGATTCAAACTTTCACTTGTCTGGTTAAGATTTTGGTACAATCTCGGATCATTAACTAACAGTCCGAGCGTACCGTTTGCGGTATCAATTTTACTTAAAATAGTTTGAAGATTAGCTACTGAGCCATTCAGATGTTCAATGGTACCTTTGATCTCCATTTTAGTAATTGAATCGCTGAACGAGGAGAAATTGTCCATGATGTGCCCAAGCTTTGCTGAGTTGGTTTTCAAATTGCCTGTTACTTCACTCATGTTCGAAATGGTTGACGAGAGATTATTTTTTTGATCGGTAACCACTTCGTTCAAATTACCCGAAATATTTTCGAGATTTGTCATTGTAAGCTTGATCTGCCTGATGCTTTCTGAAATATTGTGCTGCGAATCGCTGCTAAGGATTTTTGATACAGCCGTGACGATGGAGTCAAAATTCTCAATCATCCTCTCAGCCTTTGCCTTAATCGGTGCAATTTGCTCATTCACTTGCTGCATAATGTCGGCTTCCATTTTTGTCGCCAGTGTGTCGTTTGCATACAAGAGCATATCCGATTTTCCCAAATTAAGTTTTACGACCTTTGACCCAAGCAAATCACTGCTGGCAATTTCGGCCGAAGTTCCCTTTGGCAGCGGAAAGTTGTTGTGAAGGGCAATCTTAACAATTAAATCTCCTGATAAATCTTCTGCAAAGTAAATCTCTCGGACATAACCGACTTTTAGTCCGTTCAGGGTTACCAATGTGGTTGCTGTTAGACCGCCAACATTTTTATAGCGGGCATAAAAAACCTTTTCTGTCCTGAATATATCCCTCCCTTTGAGGAAGTTAATGCCCCAGATTAAGAGCGTGAGACAGACAATAACCAAAATTCCGATTTTTGATGTTTTTGTAAGTTTCATTTCAGGCCATTTTTCAATTTATTAACGAATATACAAAGGAATTGGTTAAAAAAAGTGTAACACTATCGCCCGCTATTCATTGCCTCCTTCATCGGAATTGGTTGTCCGTTTTTGAAGGCAACAATAAAGGCATCTGGAACTTTAGGTCTGATTGCCGACAGATTTTGTTTGGCTTTTGAAAGTTGTTTTGTTTCAAGGCAATAGTATTTGTAATAGCCTGCTATTTTGATTTCTGAAATATTATCGATCCCTTTAAATGTACTTGAGTTGAGCGATAGTTTTTTCGTTGAAGCCGAAAGTTGAATAGCAAAAGTGATTTGGTTCGCTTTTTTTATGGTTTGTTCAGCCGCTTCCTGCTCTGGATACAGGCTTTTATTTTGCTTTACATCTTGTGGTCGTTTGTGAACCTCCTCCTTAATTTCAGTGATTTGTTGTGACGACGGAGTTGTATCTCTTTTTTCTCTTGACTCTTTTTTCGATTCGCCAGAGGAAAGGTTCAGACGCGATTCATATTTTTCCTTATAATCTTTAAACGAATTGAAGATAGATAAAGCAAGTGTCTCTTTTCCTTCATCAGTCATCAGATAATTTGCTTCGGATTGATTACTCAGGTATCCTGTTTCAATCAGAACTCCTGGCATAGCCGTTTCGCGTAATACCAGGAAGCCCGCCTGTCTTACATCGCGGCTGGCTCTTTGGGCATGTTGCCGAAATGAATTCTGCAGGATTCCGGCAAATGCAACACTTTGATCAATATGGGTATTCTGTATCAATTCGAACATGATATACGACTCTGATAAATTAGGATCAAAACCTTCGTAACGGGTGGAGTAATCTTTTTCAAGCAAAATAACGCTGTTTTCTTTCTTGGCCACATTAAGGTTGTCTTCTGTACGGTGAAGTCCTAAAACGTAGGTTTCTGTTCCTTTAACAGCTGGTGAATTACAATAGTTGGCATGGATTGAGATAAAAAGATCGGCATTGTTCTTATTTGCGATAACCGAGCGTTCGAAAAGAGGGACAAATACGTCAGTGCTACGCGTATATACGACCCGTACATTAGGTAATTTATCTTTTATAAAATTACCAAGTCTTATCGCAATTCCGAGGACAATATCTTTTTCACGCGCTTTTCCTACCACCGCTCCCGGATCTTTACCTCCATGTCCGGCATCAATTACCACCGTTTCGAGACCTTTAGTGGCTTTATTTTGGGCGCATAATGGGTTTGTAAGTAATGAAATAACAATCAACAAGAGCAATCTGTAAAAGTGATTGGCGTTACTGCTTTTAAGTATGTACAACTTTTTCATGGGCGTAATATATGATTTGTGGTGAAGGTCGAATCGTTCATCAAAAAAGATTTTAAAGCATTCGTGCATTAAAATAATCCAGCGCAGACACAAAATACAAACGTGTTTTTTTAACAGAATCATCGCTGAATATATTATACAAAAATAGAAGATTAAATTATTTTTTCAGGGTGTAAGTTTCTCTAAATGGATTTTTTACTTTTGCCCTATGCAATTCGTTGCAGTTATGTTAGATTTAACTTGATTAGGAAAATTTTGAGCAAGTTGCGATTTTTATCTTCCCTTGGGGCGATCCTGTTCCTGGTTTATGGAACTATTTTTGGGCAAACGCTTGAAAGTAAAAAGTCTGATGTTGTTGAAAAACAGCGCGTTTCGAATAGGCAGGAAAAGAATAAACCCTATTTGGAAATGTCGGACAGCATTCGTATTTCGAAAAATGATTCACTTGCATCCGATAGTATTGCCACGGATGAAACTACCGGCTTCGACGCCGAGGTGGAGTATACTGCTGATGGCTATATTACCCTGATACAGAATAGTTCCGGTAATAAAATTATCATGTCAAAAAATGCTCAGGTTAAATATAAAGATATTGACCTAAAAGCGGACTATATTGAGCTGAATAGGGACAGCAATCTGATTTATGCCGTTGGAAAGCCTGATTCAACAGGCGCAATTGCAGGCAAACCGATTTTTAAACAGGGTGAACAGGAGTTTCAGGCCGACGAAGTAAGGTATAATTATAAAACTAAAAAGGGAATTGTTACCGGCGTAGTGACCGAGCAGGAGGGTGGTTTTGTACATAGCGGACGGACAAAACTGATTAACGATTCAACTTATTGCCTGCGTAATGGTAAATATACTACTTGTGATGCCGAACATCCGCATTTCTGGCTCGAGATGACGAAGGCAAAGGTGTTGTCCAACAAAAAAATTGTAACCGGGCCTGCCTACCTCGTTATAGAAGATATGCCACTCTATTTTATATTTGTCCCCTTCGGCTTTTTTCCGAATTCGCCTAAATACTCATCGGGTTTATTGATGCCATCATATGGTGATGAAGTCAACCGGGGCTTTTTCTTGAGGGATATTGGATATTACTGGGCTGCAAACGATTACTTCGATGCTTCTGTAAAGGGTGATCTCTATTCCAAAGGATCAAGAGGTATTAAGCTGCATACCAATTACCGGCTTCGATATCGGTTTAGCGGTGCTTTTGACTTACAATATTACAAGAATGTCTTTGGAGATAAGGGTTTGCCCGATTATAAAACACAAAATGATTTTGCCATCACCTGGAGTCACTCGATGGATGCGAAGTCAAGTCCGACTCAGACTTTTAGTGCGAGTGTGAACTTCTCCACAAGTTCATTCGACCAGAATAACTCGTATACAACAGAAAATTATCTTACTAATACAAAACAATCAAGTATTTCCTATTCTAAACGTTGGGAGAACTCTCCATTTAATCTTTCTGCGAATATGCGGCATTCTCAAAACAGCCGTGATACAACAATTAGTTTAACGCTTCCTCAGATGACGTTCAATATGTCGAGGATATATCCTTTCAAATCGAAATTGCGAATAGGTAAGGAGAAATGGTACGAGAAAATTGGGGTGAGCTATTCGATGGATATGCAAAATACAATCAATACCAAGGAGAATAAATTGATGGGATCATCCCTCACAAAGGACTGGCAGAATGGTATTAAGCACAGTATCCCGGTCAGCACTTCTTTTAAGGCATTGAAATATATTACAGTAAGTCCTTCAGTCAATTATAATGAGCGGTGGTACACGCAGCAAATCAGAAAGAAGTATAACGAAGTAACTAAGATGGCGGAGATTTCAGACACTCTCAACGGATTTACGCGCGATTATGATTATTCTGTTAGTATTGGAACATCAACGAAAATTTATGGAAACTTTGCACCCTTAAATCCAAAATCAAGTATTAAAGGGATCAGGCACGTAATGACACCCAGTGTTAGCTTTAGTCTTCGGCCTGATTTTAGCAATCCTAACTTCGGAATGTATGGAACCTTAGTCGATTACATCGATGAAAAAGGGAACCCTGTTATTTTGCGATATCCTTATCACGAAGGTGCAATATTTGGAACCGCTGGTGCCGGTAAATCGGGATCTATCGGATTTAGTCTGGGTAATACGCTTGAAATGAAGAAAGTCAATACAAAGGATACTACTGCTAGTAAAGAGGCGTTTACTAAAGTTAAACTTCTTGATCAGTTGTCGATAGGTGGATCCTATAACCTTGCTGCTGACTCGCTAAATCTTTCAAACATTACGATTTCTGCTCGTACCAAGGTAGCTGGTGTCGATCTTAACTTCGGTGCAATCCTCGATCCATATGCGATGCAGAATGGCCGTCTGATCAATCAGTTTGAGTTTTCGCGTAACGGCAGACTCGCACGTTTAACCAGTGCAAATATGTCTTTCGGACTTTCGTTCAAATCGAAAGAGGGCAAAGAAAAGGAGAAAGAGGAAGAGAATTTAACGCCTGAACAGAAAACTGAACTTGATCAGAAAATACTTAGGCAGCGGACTGGAGACATTCCCGAATATGCCGATTTTAGTGTTCCATGGGATCTTTCTTTCAATTATAGTTTCAGATACAGCAAACCTGATCCGATGTTATCATCTGTGATTACTCAAACGGTTGATTTCAATGGCAATGTAAGCCTAACAAAACAATGGAAAGTCGGTTTTTCTTCCGGTATTGATGTTCAAAAACTTCAGGTTACTTTTACCCAATTTAATATTTTCAGAGATTTGCATTGTATGCAGATGTCCTTAAACCTGGTCCCCTTCGGTTATCGCCAGAGCTACAGTTTTACCATCAGGGCAACGTCCACTTTATTGCAGGATTTAAAACTGAGCAAACGACAGAGTTCCTATGACAATGGCAATTATTAAATGAATGGGTTGAAATGTTATTTTCGGTCTTGTGAAAATATCAGGTGATTTCGGGCAATTTTCTGATTATAAAAAAATCGCGCACCACTCATTAAACCGCGCAACATTTTTATTTCCATATTTCAAAATCGATTTTCGGACATCATTCACTGTTTTCTCGTGAAACAGATCTCCACTTTTGGAATAAAACTTGTCGGCAAAACAGATAATCTGCTCTTCAACGGACACCGGCATATAATCGCGTAATGGTAGTGGAAGCTTATAGGTAATGATTTCCTCAGTGGTTATTCCAACTCCGGTATGTCTTTCACAAACCAGCCCATGCTCCGGATAACCTTCGGCAGCCAGCAATTCACAACCAAGATAACCATGGCAGAGGTATGGAAATTCGCCAAAACAATACAGATCGGGTGCATTGGTTTTAAAGATACCAATGTCGTGCAACATGGATGCCTCCTCTATAAATTTACGATCGGGAAGTAACTCTTTGTGATTTTGCGCAATTTTCAAAGCCTTTTCCATCACCAGATTGGAATGACTGACCAGAATCTGATAAGCTTTTGACCGTGGTTTATAATACTTTGCAATAATCTCCAAGGGTTTCATAGGCGAAGATTTTGTTGTAAAAATAGTTTTTTTTAAACCTCAATTGATGATTGTATTCGATTATTACCACGAAATACAACAATTGTTCAATATTTTGCAAATAGTATACCTACAAATAACTCATTAAAGCTAATTTTAGGCTCAATTTTGAATGAAGTATAATGAGTCAGATAATTGAAACAGCACCGCGTGCTTTCCGCAATGGAATTGAATCGTTAAAAAAGGGGAAAGAAGAAAAAGGTGTAAAAAGAATCGAATCGTCGCATAACGACGGTTTTAAACCTGCTATGGTCTTCCTCGATATTTATCGAAGTGAAAAAGATATCAATCAGTCGATTATTACTTTCGAAGCGCTGATGGAAAAAGGTTATTCCGGTGCCACCATGGTTATTGGAAAGAAGTATTACGAAGGAAATAATCGGCAACTCTCACACGAAGAGTCGGTAAAATGGTTTCTGGAGTCTGCCCGCGAAGGTGGAGTGGAAGCCTGTAATTTTATAGGCGAGATGCGCGAAAACGGGAACGGCCTTCCTGTTGATCTGAATAAAGCATGGGAATGGTACGAACGTGGTGCACAACGGGGAGATATTATTTCAAAATACAATTTTGGCCGGTTATTGCGAACCGGCGATGGCGGATATAAAGATTTGAACGAAGCCGTTGACAACTGGTATGAATCTGCAAAAGGTGGGTATGCTCCTGCAATGTTTAAAGTTGGGGAAATTTTCGAACAGGGTTTAACCGTACCCGTTAAGCTGACCAAAGCTTTCGACTGGTATTTAAAAGCCGCAAATGGTGACTATGTTCCGGCTTTTGAAAAAGTTGGTCTATGTTTATATGAAGGGCAGGGTACCGAAAAAAATGAAAATGAAGCTTTCTCCTGGTTTTCGAAAATGGAGGGAACTATTCCATCGGAAGTAGCACTTGCACTCGGAAAAATGTTTTTCAAAGGGCTTGGAACTGAAAAGGATGTTGTTAAAGCAAAAGAATATCTTGAGCAAGCGGCTAATTCTGATTATGTTGAAGCAATTTTCCTGATGGGAAGACTTCTGGATGAAACTGGCGATGCCAATGCATCTGACTGGTATCAGCGTGCGGCTGACAAAGGAAGTGCAGATGCACAAAATGCGCTTGCCGGTTTATATTTAAAGAAATCGGATGCTGAAGGTGTCGATTGGCTAAAGAAGGCTGCAGCTACTGATAGTCCTGAAGCAATGTTCCGCCTTGCACAGAAATACGAAATTGGCGATGAAGTTGAGTCAAACAACAAAATCTCTGTCGATTATTACAGACGTGCTGCTGAGAAAGGGGTTATTGAAGCACAATATAAATATGCCAGTATTCTTCTTGCCGGAGAAATGACCACAAAGGATAATCAATCGGCAGCCGACTACTTTAAACGTGCGGCAGAAGCGGGTCATGCGCGGGCAAATTACCTGGTAGGAATTATTCATGAGAAAAGTCTGGCGTATTGGTCCGAGAAGGAGAAAGCTTTCGAATGGTTCTTAAAAGCAGCGGAACTGGGTGTTCCCGGTGCTATGTTTAGGGTAGGCGTTTATTACGAAAATGGCATTACAAAAGATCAAAATACGGATGAAGCTTTCAAATGGTACCAGAAAGCGGCCAATGCAAGCTATCCCAAGGCCGTTTTTAACCTTGGTGTGATGTATGAATCTGGTAAAGGAATCAGTCAGAATATGAGGATGGCCGTTCAGCAATATGAAATAGCCGCAGGACTTGGTGTTGCGGAGGCGATGAATAACCTTGGGAATGCTTACCATCAGGGAAAAGGGACCGATGCAAATCCTTCTGAAGCAGTTAAATGGTATGCCAAAGCGGATGAGGCAGGATTCTATCTTGGAACCTATAATCTCGGCGTGATGCACTATTTTGGTGACGCCGGCGAAAAAGATTTTGTCAAAGCTTTCGAATGCTTTAAAAAGGCTTCTGAAGCTGGTTATGCGCAGGCGCAATACAACCTTGCCGGCATGTATTATTTCGGTGAAGGGACAGAAAAAGATACTAATGAGGCCTTTAACTATTATTCGAAATCTGCGGAGAATGGTTTTACGGATGCCTGGAAGAATTTAGGTGATATGTATTTAAATGGCGATGGCGTTCAGAAAAATGTGGATAAAGCCATCACGAGTTTTGAAAAGTCGGCGGAAGCCGGCGATGATGAGGCGCGCTACGAACTTGGCCGGGTTCTTTACACAACTCAAGGTTATCAGGATTTTACGAAAGCAGTTCTTCACCTGAAAGCTGCTGCTGAAAACAGTTATACACCGGCTTATAATCTTTTAGGTGTTGTATTGGTTTCTAAGAAACTCTCTGAACGCGATCCTGCAGCAGCCTGGACCTGGTTCGAAAAAGGTGCCGATGAGGGAATCAGAGCTGCAAAATTGAACAAAGCCACCTATTTAAAGCGGGGAGAGAATAGTATTGTCGATTTGCAGAAGGCATACGAAATCCTCGATTCGCTTGAACAGGAAGATCAGGATGAGGTAGCAGCTTATTTGCTCGCATTATTAGTTCTGTCAGCCGAATGTGAAATCAAAGATCCGGCGATAGCACGAAAATATCTTGAATTATCATCTGAGAAGGGTTGGAAACCAGCAGATAAATTATTGGATAATAATGATTTATTCACTGGATCTGCTGTTTTAAATTTCTGGGAGGATTACATTTTGGAGGATCAGGAAGATTAATTTTTTTTGCTCGATATTATTGTAAATCACATCATTAAATCTTTTATTTATGAAATTCAAATCAACTTTTGTTTTTTTGCTATTGTTCTCCTTGTTTTTATCAGGCGCAAATGCCCAGACTGCAAGGCCAGGTAAAGTATTACGCCATGTGGTGATGTTTAAGTTTAGCGAAAGTGCCACACCGGCAAATATTCAGAAAATTGAAGAGGCATTTGCCAAACTTCCACAAAGAATTGGGGGTATCCAAAGTTTTGAATGGGGAACAAATTCAAGTCCCGAAGGATTAAATCAGGGACTAACACATTGTTTTATATTGACATTCACCTCTGATAAAGATCGTGATGCTTACCTTGTTCATCCGGCACACAAGGAATTCGGGAAAAGTTTGGGAACTGATGTCGAAAAGGTGACCGTATTGGATTTTTGGGTGAAATAAATTCATTGTTTTCTATTAGGAAACTTTTATTACTTTAGCGAAGTGTTTAATATCATTACTCGTAAGACATTGCTTGAGTATTGTAATAAATACCCTGAAGCTGTTATTGCCTTGACGGAATGGTACTTCGAGCTATTAAACAGCAGTTTTGCAAACTTCAACGATTTAAAGAAAGTTTACGGAAGTGCAAGTTTAGTTGGTGATGACCGGGTTGTTTTTAATATCACGGGTAATAAGTATCGGCTTGTCGTACGAATCGTGTTTGAATTTAAAGCGATCCAGATCAAATGGTTTGGAACTCATGCTGAATACGATAAGATTAATGTAACGACAATCCCATTTAAAAAGAAGTAGGAAATGGAACTTAAGATTATAAAGACTCAGGACCAATACGAGCAATATCTTAACTGGGTTGATGCCATGTTCGATAAAAAGGTTGAAGCTAGCAGTAAAGAAGGTGAAATGCTTCAGGTAGTTCTTTTGTTGATCAAACAATACGAAGATGTCAATTATCCCATTCCAATGCCTCATCCAATCGATGCCATAAGAATGAAAATGGCAGAGAATGGTCTGAAAAACAAAGATTTAGTTGGAAAAGTGGGCAGCAAAGGGTATGTATCTGCTCTTTTGAACAAAAGAAAACCATTAACTTTAGAGTTGGCAAAACTCTTCCATCAGGAGTTCCATATTCCGGCTGATATTTTATTGTCATAGGGCTAAAGTGCGATTGATATTAGTTCTGCACCTAATTTCTGCAACGCTTTTTCAATTTTTTCAATCTGCGTTTTTCCAGGTTTGGAGCGACCATGCAGGTAATTCCATAATTGCTTTTGATGTATCACCGAAAGCCTTTCCAAAGCCGCAGGAGTAATAACGCCTGAAAACATCTCAATTTCGCAGTAAATCGTGCATGTACCATCTGTTGATCTTTCGATAATTGCCTCTATTCTTAGGCTTTAAACTTTTGGAAGATTGAATATGCGAAGGTCGAAAAATTTCTATTATGCAAGCTCAGGAATGAAATTATAATTTTTAGGGTTTTATTCAAAATTGATCATAGCAACCAATAAGTTACGGGCTTCCCGAAATAATTTTGAATTGATTAAAATTTCATGGTACTTTTGGTATCGGAAATTAAAGAAAATGGATCTATGAAAGACTTAAGTATTAGGAATCAATTAATTAATGATATAAGGTTTTTAAGTCCGTAATCATTATTTCAAGCTTATCAATACCTTGAACTTTTAAAAGCATCGGAGAATGACAAAAAAATCTCTTGGAAATCTTATATTGGTTGTATTTCCGATAATGAAGCTACTGCTCAAACGGAATTAATTGAAAAGGAATTTGAGAATATTGATGGAGAGTGGTAAGTATGAAAATTCATCACAAGTGTATATCTTTGAATTAATATTTTAAGTTAGGCAAAATGATGGATTTACAAACCCGGAAAATAACATTTGTACAGGAATTTCTTAAAATTCAGAGCGAAGAGGTCATTATTCGTTTGGAAAAATTATTGGAGAAGGAAAAAGTTAAAATGACTGTAAGTGACTTCTCTCCAATGACACCGAAAGAATTTAATAAGAGAATCGATCAATCGTTGCTCGATTCCCAAAATGACAGATTAACTGAAAATAATGATCTTACAACAGAAATTCAAGGATGGCGTTAAAGATTTATTGGACTGATTTCTCAAAAGGCGAACTTCGATTAATTTTCGACTACTACAATAAAAAAGCGAGTTTGAAAATTGCAAGGAAATTGGTACATGAGTTAACTCAAGAGGGCATAAAACTTCATAATCAACCATATGCTGGCCCCAAAGAAGAACTTCTAATTGATAGAAATATATAATATCAGTTTCCCTTTTTCTTTTTAATCCAACTTAACGCATTCACAAACGCTTCGATCCAGGGAGTAACTTGGTCATCTTTGCGGTCAGCGGGGTAATTTGGCCACTGCCAAGGATATATCGATCTTTCAATATGCGGCATCATCGCCAGATGGCGTCCGTCTTCGGAACAAATGGCCGCAGTATCATAATCAGATCCGTTGGGATTGCCCGGATAATTGCTGTAAGAGAATTTAACCGGAATCTGGTATTTCTCTTCCGTGAAAGGCATCACAAATTTTCCTTCGCCATGAGCTACCCAAACTCCAAGGCTTTTACCGGCAAGTGATTTAAACATAACCGATTGATTTTCGCGAACATCAACACTCACAAAGCAAGACTCAAATTTATGTGAGTCGTTATGAGCCATTTTAATACTTTCTGCGTGTCCCGGATTCACCAGATCGAGTTCGACCATGAGCTGACATCCGTTGCAAATTCCCAGACTTAGTGTATCAGTTCTCTTGTAAAAATTATCGAGTGCTATTTTCGCTTTTTCGTTGTATTTAAAAGCTCCGGCCCAGCCTTTGGCAGAACCGAGTACATCGGAGTTTGAAAAACCACCTACAAAAACAATCAGGTTTAATTCTTCAAGTGTCTCGCGTCCGCTGATCAGGTCGGTCATATGAACATCTTTCACATCGAAACCAGCAAGGTACATGCTCCATGCCATCTCACGGTCGCCATTGCCCCCTTTTTCGCGGATAATGGCTGCCTTGATACCAGATAGCTGACGACGTTTAGGATCGATTCCCAAATCTTTAAATTTCCCTGTAAATGAGCCAAAATCGAATTTCAGTTCATTCTTTTTATAGTTTTCAAATCGTTCCAATGCAAGTTTTTCACTGCTTTGTCTGCGATCCAGAAGGTAGGATGGTTTGAACCATTTATCACGCAGGGAATCAATATCAAACTGAAATTTGTCGTTACCATTGATAACTGATATTTCCCGACTGGTTGTTGGATTACCAATCTTTACAAATGCTATTTCGTTGCTATTTAATGCTTTTTCAAATTCAACGAAATCTTTTGGCTGAACCACAATACCCGGATTTTCGCTGAACAATGCTTTCACGCTGTCTGCTTCTTTCAACCTGGTAAGGTTCACATCAATTCCACCTTCATTTTGAGCAAAACACATTTCAAGAAGTGTTGTTAAAATACCTCCTGAAGAGATATCATGACCTGCCAGAATTAGTTGATTTTCAATTAAATTTTGAATCGTATTAAATGCTTTTGCAAAATAATCAGCATCGGTTACAGTTGGCGTATTTTCACCCAGTTGACTCAATGTCTGGGCAAAAGAACTACCGCCAAGCGATTTAGGAGCTTTTGAGAAGTCGATGTAATACAAAGGTTTTGTTGGGTCGACTACCAGAACCGGTTCAACAACTTTGCGAATATCAGAAACTTCACCAGAGGCAGATATGATTACCGTTCCGGGAGCGTAAACCACATCGTTTTTGTACTTCTGCGTCATCGAAAGCGAGTCTTTACCTGTAGGAATATTTACTCCCAATGCGCAGGCAAAGATCGAGCAAGCTTCAACGCCACTGTAAAGGCGAAAATTTTCACCCTGATTTTTGGCAGGCCACATCCAATTGGCGGATAGTGAAATACCTTTAATTCCATGCGTGAGTGGCGCCCAAATGATATTTGTAATCGATTCGGCAATCGAAAGTAGGGAGCCGTTGGCAGAATCAATCAAACCAGCGACCGGTGCATGACCAAGCGAGGTTGCAATTCCTTTTACACCTTGATAATCAATTGCTACAACTCCAAGATTATTAAGCGGAAGTTGTAACTTACCTGCACATTGCTGTTTGGCAACCTTGCCGGTAACCGAACGGTCGACTTTATTCGTGAGCCAATCTTTACAGCCTACGGATTCAAGTTGTAAAACCTGTTCTATGTATTTATTTATTTGCGACTGATCGTATTTTACTTCCAAAAAGGTTGCCACTTTTGAATCATCCTCCAAAACTGTTTTCGGTGGTTTTCCAAACATATAGGCAAGTTCCCAATTGATTGGCTTTTCGCCAGTTTTTCGGTTTTCGAAGGTAAATTTATGGTCGCCAGTAGTTTCGCCAATCACATAAATCGGCGAGCGTTCACGTTCTGCAATGCGTGTGATCAGTTCAATATTTTTGCCGCTTGTTACAAATCCCATGCGTTCCTGCGACTCATTTCCGACAATCTCTTTTGCCGATAGGGTAGGGTCTCCAACGGGTAATTGGTCGATATAAATTTCTCCGCCAGTCTCTTCAACAAGTTCCGACAAACAGTTTAAATGTCCGCCTGCGCCGTGGTCATGGATAGATATAATTGGATTAATGCCCGATTCCGCCAGTGCTCTGATCGTATTGTAGGCTCGTTTTTGCATCTCAGGGTTTGCCCGCTGAACTGCATTTAGTTCGATATGACTCTCAAATTCACCTGTATCCACCGATGAAACGGCTCCGCCACCCATTCCGATCCGGTAATTATCGCCTCCTAGTAAAATAACCTTATCGCCAACTCCGGGAATGCTCTTCAGGCAATCTTCGCCACGCGCATAACCGATGCCTCCAGCTTGCATGATCACTTTATCGTAACCAAATTTTTTCTGATTTTCGAAATGCTCAAAGGTTAAAACTGAACCATTTATAAGCGGTTGGCCAAATTTATTTCCAAAATCGGAGGCTCCGTTTGAAGCCTTGATTAAGATCTCCTCCGGTGTCTGATATAACCATGGACGCGGTTCTGTTGCGTCTTCCCATGACCTTCCTTCTTCGTCATTTCTCGAATAGGAAGTCATATAAACGGCAGTTCCGGCGATTGGAAAGCTTCCTTTGCCACCGGCCATCCTGTCGCGGATTTCGCCACCGCTTCCGGTCGCAGCACCATTAAATGGTTCAACAGTTGTCGGAAAATTATGGGTTTCAGCTTTCAGTGAAAGAACCGTTTGAATATCAGTTACCTGAAAGTAATCAGGCTTATCTTGCGTGATTGGTGCAAACTGTTCGGAATCAGGGCCCTTGCTGAAAGAACAATTATCTTTATAGGCTGAAAGAATTGTATTGGGATTGACTTTGGTGGTTTCCTTTATTAACTGAAAAAGGGTGGAAGGTTTCTCAACACCATCAATTATGAAATTTCCGTTAAATATTTTATGACGGCAATGCTCCGAGTTGACCTGTGAAAATCCAAAAACCTCACTATCAGTTAATTTACGGCCTAATTTCTTCGAGACTTCGTTAAGATAATTGATCTCATCTTCGCTTAAAGCCAAACCTTCCTTACTGCTGTAAGTAGCAATATCTTCAATGTAAAGAATTGGTTCCGGTTGGTGATGAATTGTAAATATCTGCTGGTTAAGTCCTTTATATACAACCTGAAGCATCGGGTCGAATTTTGGATGCTCAGAATCTGCCTGAAAAAACTCCTCAATTCTGACAATTCCGCTAATGCCCATATTCTGAGTAATTTCGACTGCATTCGTACTCCAGGGAGTGATCATCTCTTTTCGTGGGCCAACAAAAATTCCGGAGACTGATTCCTCTTTGATCAAAGATGGCTGATCAAATAACCAGAGGAGCTTACCGAGGTTAAAATTGCACAGTTCCTTTTGAGTATCAACAGCTATAAGATTTGATTTTCCTTTAAAAAATAGGATCATTGAAGTGTATTTTAATTGACAAAGTCAGCGTTATCATTTTTGGCAAAGATAACCAAAAATAGCAGTTGCTCGTGATCTATCAGGAGCGTTTAGCTGTTAGGGATCGGTGGCAGGCTGTTTGCACCTTGTGAATCTCATTTCCCTATTTTCCTATTTTCAAATTGCCGAATTGTCAAATTATTCCCCTTACTCCGGTTTCCATTCGGTCACTTTTATAAGAGACGGAAACGCTTTTGGTTTATAGATCGATTGGTTGTAAAAGATCCGGATACACTCCTGAATACCCTCTGTTACACTTGGATGTGGATGAATGCTTTGAAGAACCTCATGGAGTCTAATGTCGGAATTGATCAGATAGGCAATTGATACAATAAATGCCGAAGCTTGAGGACCGGCTGCGCGCATACCAAGGATTTTTTCTGAGCCATCGTTGCTCACAATTATTTTTACGAATCCTTTTGTACTTCGCATCGCGATGGCGCGGTTCACGAGTTCGTTCGAATAATAGACTGCTTTATAAGGTATTTTTTTGTCACGCAATGATTTTTCATTGGCTCCAACCGATGCCAATTCAGGTTTAAAGAACATCAGCGTAGGCATATATGAATAATCGAGCCGGTAGGTTGATGCTCCAAATATCGCTTCAACAATAAACCGGCCTTGTTCCTCCGCCACACCATAAAGCGCTTTTTGTCCGGTAACATCGCCGGCCGCAAAAATATTGCATTTCTGAAAATCTCCTATTGCACACTCCTCGTTGATATGAAGATATCCTTTCACATTTGGTTGAATGGCCACATTCTCAAGTCCGAGACCAACCGTATTTGCATCGCGGCCAATTGAAACAAGCAGAATATCAACCTCTACCACCTGGCTATGCCCGTCATCGTAATCGAGCACTACTTCAAGGTGGTCTTTCTCCTTTCTTACGGTGCGCATTGTGGCGGTGTGATGAATAATTACACCGTTTTTTTCAAGGTTATCCGAAACAAAGTCACTCACATCATCATCTTCGAATGGAATCACGCGGTGAGTTCTATCGAGTAAGTGCACTTCTGTCTGCCGAAAATTTGAAAAAATGGCAGCAAATTCACATCCGATAATTCCCGATCCCAGAATCATCATACGCTCGGGGAAACTATCCAGGTTGAGCAATCCGTCGGAATCGAAAATTTGTTTTTGATCAATTGGTAATTCCGGAAGTTCGCGGGGTCTTGAACCTGTCGCTATAATAATATATTCAGCTTCAACGATTTCTATCCCATTCTCGCCTTCTATCTGTAGGGTATTACGATCAAGAAATTTTGCGAAGCCACGTTTATAGGTGATTGTACCGGCATCACCGCTTTTTGTCGAAAATGATTCAATTTGAGATAACATCTGGTATTGCTTGGTCTTTGCGGCAGCAATCACCGTTTTTTTTACCAGATTGTAATCGACCTGCAAGCCTGATGCACGGTAACCACGGTCAACCGCTGCTGCTATTGAATAGTCGACTGAAAGTTCCCACATCGTCTTTGATGTAAGCGGACCATTCATGATTCCTGTTCCGCCAATATGCCCGACTTCGATCAGACAGACATTTTTTCCAAAATCAACAGCCCGCATGGTTGCTGCAAAACCCCCGGGACCACTTCCAATAACAGCCAGATCAAATTTCATCATTTCCTTTAATTGTTTTCGTTAAGTAAACATACGAAAGTTAGGTTAAGTTCATTAGTAATTAGCTTAAAAATATGCTTTGTTTATTCAAAATTCGAATGTTTCAACCATATGGTTCGATTTTTTAAAATATCACTTTTTTCTTTTTCTCCACGGTAAAAATATTTACCTTTGCGGCAATTTTTAACAAGTTATATTTTCATATGAAGCAAGTTAGATATGTTACTGCTGAGGATGCGGTCAAAGTCATCAAATCGGGCGATCGGGTTCATTTAAGTTGCGTTGCAGTTACGCCACATCGGTTAATCGAAGCAATGGTTGATCGTGGACGTGCAGGAGAACTTTATGATGTCAAAATTCAGCATCTTCACATCGAGGGTGTCGTTGATTATGCAAATCCTGAATTCGAAGGGATATTCAATGCGCAGCAATTTTTTGTGGGCGCCAACCTACGCAAGCAAACTCAGGCAGGCTATGCCGATTATATACCTGTTTTCCTGAGCGAGACACAAAAATTAATCCGCGAAGGCTATTTGAAAGTCAATGTTGCCATGATAATGGTTTCATTGCCAGACAAACATGGATATGTTTCTCTGGGGACTTCTGTCGATGCAACCCTTGCAGCAGTCGAACATGCTGATACGGTAATCGCTTTGGTAAATCCGAATGTGCCGCGTGCCTGGGGAGATGCAATGATCCGACTTGATCAGATTGATATATTTGTTGAAGACGATTCTCCACTATATGCACATGACCTTGCTCCATTATCCGAAATGGACATCGCTATTGGTAGGAATGCTGCTTCTTTGATTGAAGATGGCGCTTGTTTACAGATGGGAATAGGTGGAATTCCCAATGCTGTTCTTTCTCAACTTGGAAATCATAAAAATCTTGGTGTTCATACCGAAATGTTTGCCGACGGTATTCTTCCGCTTGTTGAAAAAGGAGTGATAACCGGTAGCATGAAAAATATTGATAAAGGCAAGATGGTTGCAACATTTTTGATGGGATCAAAAGCATTGTACGATTTTGTTGACGATAACCCATTGGTAGCAATGATGGATGTGGGTCATACAAATAACGTTGCAGTTATTCGCAAACTCGACCGTGTTACGGCAATCAATTCTGCATTGGCAATTGATCTGACTGGGCAGGTTTGTGCTGATTCAATTGGTATTAAGCACTATTCAGGAGTTGGTGGTCAAATCGATTTTATTCGTGGTGCAGGTCATTCTTTCCGCGGCCGGCCAATTATTGCGATGCCATCAGTGACCGAAAAAGGGTTGTCAAAAATTAGCCCTACCCTTATTGAAGGATCTGGCGTTGTGTCAACCCGTGCCAATATACACTGGGTTGTAACAGAGTATGGTGCAGTAAATCTTTACGGAAAAACATTGCAGGAACGTGCAAAATTGCTCATTTCGATATCCCATCCAAACCATCGCGAAGCGCTTGATAAAGCTGCTTTCGAAAGATTTGGATCTCATTTCCACTTTGTACCAAAATCAATTTAAATAGATATTAAAGGCAGGTTCTTCCTGCCTTTAAACGTTATAAACCAAATCATTTTATAAATCTTTTAGATATGAATGTATCACATATTGAACACATTGGTATTGCAGTAGCCAGTCTCGAAACTGCAATTCCCTATTATGAAACGCTTTTAGGTACTAAATGTTATGCAACTGAAGATGTTGTAGACCAAAAGGTAAAAACAGCGTTTTTTAAAGTTGGTCAAACTAAAATTGAATTGTTGGAATCAACAGATCCCGAAGGTCCAATCGGTAAATTTCTTGAGAAAAAGGGTCCGGGGATTCACCACATTGCCTTCGCTGTCGATGATGTAAATAAAGCCCTTCAACAGGCAAATGATGCAGGCATTCAACTGATTGATAAACAATCAAGAAAAGGTGCTGAAGGATTAAATATTGGATTTTTACATCCAAAATCAACTTTAGGAGTACTTACCGAACTTTGCAGCGAATAATTTTCAGTTAAAAATAATTTTTAGTACGATGAGCAATCAGGACAAAATCAAACAATTGATTGACCTTCGTGCGGAGGCCAAACTTGGTGGTGGTGCGAAAAGAATCGAAGCACAACATTCCAAAGGTAAATTAACCGCACGCGAACGTATCGACTTATTTCTTGATGAAGGTAGTTTTGAAGAATTCGACATGTTCGTCACCCATCGCTGTACCAATTTTGGTATGGAGAAAACCAAATTTTTGAGCGATGGTGTTGTTACCGGCCGCGGAACAATTGATGGTCGCACAGTTTTTATCTTCTCACAGGATTTCACTGTATTTGGTGGATCGCTTTCAGAAACCTATGCCCTCAAGATTTGTAAGGTAATGGATATGGCTATGAAAGTAGGCGCTCCATGTATCGGCATAAACGATTCGGGTGGTGCCCGTATTCAGGAAGGCGTAACAGCTTTGGCCGGTTATGCTGAGATTTTCCAGCGTAACATCATGGCTTCAGGTGTCATTCCTCAGATCTCTGCAATTTTTGGTCCTTGTGCCGGTGGAGCCGTTTATTCTCCCGCATTGACTGACTTTATTGTGATGAGTAAAGACACCAGTTACATGTTTGTAACCGGACCTAAAGTGGTTAAAACTGTTACAGGTGAAGTTGTTACTGACGAACAACTGGGTGGCGCTGTTGTACATGGTACAAAATCAGGCGTTACGCATTTTGTCTCCGAATCAGAGGAAGAAGGTTTACTTCTGATCCGCAAATTACTCTCTTATTTGCCGCAAAACAACCTTGAGGATCCACCAATTGCACGTTGCGATGATCCGATTGATCGTCTTGACGACGCACTGAATAGTATCATTCCCGAAAATGCCAATAAGCCTTACGATGTTAAGGATGTGATCCATTCAATTGTCGACAATTCCGAGTTTTTGGAGGTTCACAGAAATTATGCACAAAATATTGTAGTTGGTTTTGCCCGCTTCAATGGTATGCCCGTTGGCATTGTTGCCAATCAGCCTGCTTATCTTGCTGGCGTTTTGGATATTAATGCTTCCAGAAAAGCTGCCCGTTTTATCCGTTTTTGCGATGCATTCAATGTACCACTGGTTACGCTCGAAGATGTTCCCGGTTTCTTACCTGGTACAGCTCAGGAGTATGGTGGTATCATTATTCATGGCGCCAAATTGCTATTTGCTTATGGTGAAGCAACTGTACCTAAAATTACAGTAATTCTTCGTAAAGCTTATGGAGGTGCTTATTGCGTGATGAGCTCCAAACATTTACGTGGTGATATTAACTACGCCTGGCCACAGGCTGAAATTGCCGTGATGGGTCCCAAAGGTGCAATCGAAGTATTGAGGAGTAAGCATATTAAAGGTCTACCTGATGATGCTGCCAGGGCTGAATATATTGCTCAGGCGGAAGCAGAATACAAACAGGAATTTGCAAATCCCTATAATGCTGCCAGATACGGTTATATCGATGATGTTATTGAACCTCGAAATACAAG
>JAAFHB010000388.1 GCA_010906965.1 Mariniphaga sp.
AATGGACTATAATGTGCCAGCACACTCGACCGCAGACTTTTCAGAATAAAAAATTCGTTGGCAAACAGTGGCTTTTCGATGGCAGCTTCTTCGGTTGTCAGAAAATTGTTTTCATAAAGCCGCGCAATCAACTGATCGCTATATTCCTTGTCTTCACGAATTCCCTGGTATAGTACATTAATATCCTGTACTTTGTCGTTCTTGTAATCTTCCGAATCAATGTGTAGCGATTTTGC
This sequence comes from Mariniphaga sp., assembly GCA_010906965.1. Lineage (GTDB taxonomy): Bacteria > Bacteroidota > Bacteroidia > Bacteroidales > Prolixibacteraceae > JAAFHB01. The sequence continues at coordinate 237 of JAAFHB010000388.1, forward strand.
TTTCATCCGAAGATTAACGTCTTTCGTAACGAGAATTACCTTCCGGTCTTTGTATTTTTCCCTTAGAAATTCTGTGATTGCCAGAATCCGGTGATCCGGAATATCTTCACGAAACGACTCTTTCAACTTTTCCGAAAACGGCTTTCCGGTTTCGATTGTAAGTTTTCCTTTGCCTGCCCCGAGTGAAATACCACCATTAAAAAGTTCATTTCCAACAATCTCATCAAGAACCCGCACGAATTGCCGCGCCTGAAAATTGATCTGGTCATTTCCTCTTTTGAAACGATCCAATTCTTCCAAAACCGTAATTGGAAGAATAACATCGTTATCATTGAAATGATAGATACACTCATGATCATGCAGGATCACATTGGTATCGATTACAAATACTTTTGAGTGAGGCATCGTTTTTCGACATTTTAATGCGGCCAAAAATAGGAAAAAATTGGTCGGTTTGTCGTTTTAACCTCCGATATTTATCATCTTTACCATCGATTTTGTCAACAAAAACCACGCAATGCAAAGCTACGATGAAGTAATTCAATATTTATACGACCATCTCCCTTATTATCAACGGTCGGGTCCTGCTGCTTACAAGGACAATCTCGATAATACCATCGCGTTGGATACGATGTTTGGTCATCCGCATCACAATTTTAAGTCGGTTCATGTTGCAGGCACCAACGGAAAAGGGTCTGTGTCGCATATGCTGACCAGCATTTTAATGGAAGCCGGTTATAAAACAGGTCTTTATACTTCACCTCATCTTAAAGATTTTCGTGAACGAATCCGGCTCAACGGTGAAATGATCGAAAAAGAGTTCGTCGTTAGGTTTGTCGGGGAGTTTCTCCGTCAAAATATAGAAAAGGAACTCGAACCTTCGTTCTTCGAATTGACCGTGATGATGGCTTTCGATTATTTCTCTAAAAACCAGGTTGATATAGCAATAATCGAAGTTGGATTAGGCGGACGTCTCGATTCAACAAATATTATCCATCCCGAATTTTCGGTGATTACAAACATCAGTCTGGACCATACCGCTTTGCTTGGCGATACACTCGGTAAGATTGGGCTCGAAAAAGCAGGAATTATCAAACGACACATACCTGTTATTATTGGTGAAACACATCCACAAACAAGTATGATATTCAATGGAATTGCAAAAGAACGTGCAGCTCCGCTGATTTTTGCCGACCAGCATTTTAATGCGGGTTTTGGGCTGAATTCGGCTGATGCCCGACAAATCTTTAACATCCGCAAGGGTGATAAGGTGGTGTGCGAAAATTTGCGACTCGATTTACTCGGAAGATACCAGTCAAAAAATATTTGCACTGTATTGGCTGCCGTTGAACAGCTTCGCGATGGCGGATGGATAATTCCAGACACTGCGTTAAGAAGCGGATTGGAAAAGGTCGTTGAGAATACCGGTTTGCAAGGTCGCTGGCAGGTGATTGGGGCGAATCCACGTGTCATTTGCGATACAGGTCACAACGAAGGCGGAATGCGTGAAGTGGTTGCGCAGATTAAGCAGACACCTTACAAAACGCTTCATTTTGTGATTGGTATGGTGAATGACAAGGACATTGCCGGAGTCTTGAGTTTACTTCCGAAAGATGCAATTTACTATTTTACGAAGGCCTCCATACCCCGCGCGCTCGATGAAAAACAACTGATGAAGATCGCTGCTTTTTTTAAACTTCAGGGCAATACCTATTCTTCTGTAGCTGAAGCTTTAGCCGCCGCCCATAAAAATGCAATCGCAGATGATATGATCTTTGTTGGAGGTAGTACTTTTATTGTGGCAGAGGCTATTCCATGATTTGAATTACCACAGCTTTAAAGCCGAGGCAATTCAAATCATTTCTGTCAGTGGCTTTAGCCAAAATTCATTACTTTTTGGATGCATACCACGAACAGGGTTTCGCTTCAAGCAAGAAAAAATAAGTTGATCAATCAACATGGAAAACTATTTCTCCAAATTTCTAAATTATCTACTCGATGTTCTGCAAGCGACATACAGCCAACTCTTTATTCTTTTTGGGCCATTGCTCATTTTGGTTGTATTGCTGAATCTTTCAGCTATCTTCAACGCAAGATTAAGCGTTCGTTTTTGGGGAAGAAACCTGTTTTTATACGGCTTTGGCTGGCTAGGATGCTCGGTGCACGAGTTAAGCCACGCTTTTTTCGCGCTGATCTTTGGTCATAAAATTTCTGAAATAACATTGTTTGAGCCCAACAGTAACGGCGAATCGCTGGGCCATGTTAGTCATTCATACAATAAGAGCAGCATTTACCAAAAGACCGGAAATTTCTTTATCGGTATCAGTCCGCTCTTATTCGGCGGCATTGTATTGTTTCTTTGTGTGCTGCTTTTGTTTCGATTTAATGTTACCGCACTTTCCAACTTCAGGATATCGCCCCAAGTTCTCACAGATTTAAGCCTATTAAAACAGATCGGACTAAATATCTGGAACAGCCTGATTACCTTTTTATCCATCGTCTTTGTGGGTTCAGCTTCCGTCTGGTGGAAATCGGCATTGCTGATCTACATCCTTTATTCGACTGGCAGTTCGATGACTTTAAGCAAATCGGATGTCGGAAGCGCCATTTCCGGATTTTTGTGGGTAATCATTATTTTTCTCGTATTCAATCTAATAACCTTGTGGATCGGCAATTTCATGATTGATTTTCTGGGCCGGATTGTTGGTTATATCTCCGGATTTTATTTCCTGCTGATACTATCAATGATTGCCAATCTGGTGTTTATCTCAGTTCTTTTTCTTCTGAATCTTATTAAAGGTCTGTTTGTGAAAGGATAATCAAAGCACGTATCGGCTACCAACAATGATGTGCATACGATCAAGGTAGATGTCCGAACAAAAGCCTTTTCAGTTACTTGCCAGCGGCAACCTGAATGCCGCCATCTCCTCCATGTTGCGAACAACAAGAACATCGCCTGCCAGTGCCGGGTGGTTCCATGTCTTACCCTTGATGACGGGGAATCGTGCAAGTTCTTTGAATCGTTCAGCGGTTGCCTCCACCAATGCCAGTTCCCCTTTTTCCGACAACACCAGCAACAGATCCTGATCAGCCAGCAACATCAACTGGCCTCCATAACGTCCCCCTTTCCATTTCCGAATACCTTTTTCGATATCGGCACATGCGAGCATTGGGTGGGTTATTGTAATGAATTTGTAACTCCGCTTCATATTCTGGCTCCCCCTCGTTTGCAACGAGGGGTTTATGGTTCTGAGTTTGTAACTCATCGTCATATTTCAGTTATAATATTTATCATTCATTTTGTTCCTACATAGTCACATGCAGAACTAAAAATATAATCCTCTGCATTTTGAACAATCAAAGCCCTGACAGGATTCTGATGGATATAGTTGATCT
>JAAFHB010000389.1 GCA_010906965.1 Mariniphaga sp.
ATCATTAGTCGAATGTTTGACCCAATTTGGTTTTAGCAGAATTTTTTTTCCTTTAAAGACTTCTTTGGGTATATGCCTGTCGATTAATTGTTTAATTTCAATTGACAATCTGGTTTTATCACGATAAATCGATGACAATTTTTCAATTGTTCGATCTGCCGGTGATGAGAATAAAGAAACAATATCTACAAATCCATTCATCTTTTTAGCTTTTGTTTTCCATCAGTTCTCCTAATTGATCGGAAGACATAAATTCCACATCCGGCCAACGTTTTAAAATCTCTTTAAGTAATTCTGCCAGAAGTGGCAGGTTTCGGTCACGGTTTTTTGGATCAATAAATCCGATAAAATTCAAGCGGTGACTACTGATAATAGCCGGTTTATGCCATCTGAATGCAATGGACATACGATGCAGACAATCATCAACATTGTTACTATTTTGTGATTGACTGGGCTCGAAATGACAGTTTCTAACTAAATAGGACTGACCATATTTGTTTTTTTGTCCTGTGTAATGGAATATTCTGCGATTTATATTATTATCGGTATTTGGTTCATCCTGGTAGGATATTCCTTGCAAATAGTCTATCCCAGCCTGTTTAAGCGTTTGATTTAAATCTGAGTGCCAGGTATAACTTGGTGCGATAAATGATTTTGAACGGTAGCTGAAGAGTTGTTCAAATATATTTAATCCATCTATGATAGATTGCGCTTGCAAATCCTTTTGTTGTATTGTTTCATAGTCTAGTGCAACCATACAGTTATTTTCAATTTCAGATTCATGTGGAGATACTAATCCAAATAGCCCTAAATCAAATGCTATTTTAATCGATTTGTTATTTTTTTGAAGCATAGTTAACCAACGTTCAACATGAACATGCTCTCTTCCGTGAAATTGCGGATGAAATATCTTATTTGAATTACCCTCTTTCCAAAGATTGAAGGAATCTGCATGGCAAGGATACCTTTTCAAAGTATCTGTAACTAATTCGTAATGGTACTCTCCATAACCAGAGGCTTTTATCTTTTCAAAATCTGGATTCGCCACCACGCAATTGGCCGTTATAACAGGAGAATTGCCGTTTTTATCTTTGAATGAACTGAGTACTTCGAAGAGAAAGGCCAGATCTTCTTCGCTTGCAAGTGAATCATATTTATTATAGGGATCGTCCTTTATATTGATACCTGCTTTTACAAGAGAATTATAAACTTCTTTAGATGGCATTCGGATACTGCCCCAGTCATCACTCTCAATTACAACGATTTTCCGATTGGTATGCCAACCCTGGATATTTAAGAAATTATGAGTAATCTTTTGTTTTAAATTTAAACTCATTTTGTGTTTCTTACGGTTAAATCTCCTAATTCAGCCGAAGTCATAAACTCAACATCAGGCCACTTTTTCACAATCTGATAAAGTAATTCTTTGAGCTTACTTAACCCGTTATCCCGATTGGCAGGGTTGATGCATCCAATATAGTTCACACGATGACTACTGATCACTGCGGGTTTATGCCATCTGAAGGCGATGGAGATATCATTCATACACGCATCTATCCAATCGGATTTCAAATTCGAGGAGGGTTCAAAAAAACAATTACGCGTCAGATAGCGCTGACCAAATTTATTCTGCTGACCCAGGTAATGGAAATGTTTTTTGAATTGACCATTTCCAATCGGCTCGGCTTGGATCTTTGCTGCACCCATATATTTGATACCCATTTTCGCGGTGGTCTCCTCCAACTGATTATTAAACGGCCCATTTGTTGGGACGAAAAAAGTTGCCTTGTAACCAAACAATTTTTCAAACAATATAAGTCCCTCAGTTAGTACGCTTTTTTGATATTCAAGCTCTTTGATGTCAACAAAATCAAAAGCTGCCTGATAAGAGATCGAATTGATTGGATTCCGGGGTGTAATGCCATAAACCCTTAGGTCAAAAGCAGCTAAAGTATCTTTATCCCCAACCTGCAATGCTTTCATCCAGGAAGTCACATTCAAATGCTCCCTGCCGTGAAACTGCGGAATAAATAGCTGATTGGCAATACCTTCCTGCCATAGTGCAAAAGAATTGCCATGTTCCGGATACCGCTTTAATGTTTCGTTAAAGGGTTCATATTCATATTTTTGAAAACCGTTCTCCCGTATTTTATCAAAATCAGGATTGGCAACGACCGCGACTGCATTGAAAACGGCATTTCTGTTCTGCCGATCTTTTGCAGAGGTTAACACTTCGAACAACCCGATCAAATCGTTTTCGGAAGCCAGACTATCGTTTTGCAGATAACGGGCTTCATCATCAGAACACGGTTTTACGCCTTGTTTCGATAACTGATCTAAATTTTGTTTCGAGGACATCCGGATTGCACCCCAGTCATCTGATTCAATAACAACAATTTTTCGCTTTGTCCGCCAGCCTGGTATATTAGAAAGATTCTTTATTAAGATTTCTTTTTTAGTCATTTTAAAATGTATCAAAAAACGTTTTCAACCTTTTGCCCTGCACGCGATAGTTAAACTCATTTTGCGCAAATGCTGCCCCTTGTTCCGCAATAGGCTTTACTTGTTCCGGATTTTCGATGACGAATACTATTTTTTCTGCCAGTAAATCGGGTCGATCCACTGGAACTTCAAAGGCATTGATTCCATCCTTCAAATAGTTGGCCATTTCACCAACTGGGGTATAAATAACCGGCTTTTTCAATCGCAGGTATTCTCCTAATTTAGTGGGGAAATTATACCGATTCTGCTCATTGTCTGGCTTATTTAGGATCAATAGACTGCATTGCTGCTGATAAATCAGCAATTCCTTTTCTGATAGCCGATTTACAAAATGAACATTGTCTTCCAGCTGATTTTCTTTTATTACATTCTCGATACTTCGTTTTACTTCCGAAGGAGCTAACTTATCTGTCAGGTAGAAATGGAGTTTATGATTTAATTTTTGATTAGCAATAGCAAAAGCTTCGAACACGCCGATGATTCCATCTTTGCGCTCACTCAGCGCCCCGGCATGCAACAAAAATGGTTTTAGCAATGGGCTGTTTTCAACAGTCAGATCAGTATGCGGTAATGCAGGGTCAATCAAAATAGGGACTTTCAATATTTTTGCTTGCTTACCTTGGAACGGGACTAAATAATCTTTTAACTGCTCTGAAATAACAACAAAACCATCGATTAAAGGTAATGCCAACCTGGTCAATAGGATTCTGTTGAGATTTTTAACGATCGAAAGCTCTGTCAAACGATTTCCATAACATGTACCCGGTTTTTCATTGATCTCAATGATCATTTTTTGACCTTTTATACAGGTGGCTATACGGATAAACAGTAAAGAGTCCCAATTATAGCCATAAACGAAAAGCAAATTTGACTTATTATCTTGCCGGATCACCTTAAAAAAGACTAGAAAAGGTTGCAAAAGTGCGTTGAGATAAAATCCGAATCGACCTCTTGAAGGTCGAAAAGTGGTAACAATTTTTGCTGATGCACCTGCCTCCTCAATACCTTTTTGATACAATCCAATACGTTTAGCTCCGGCACTTGCACCAGGATACTCTCCGGAATAAAGTATTACCATCCTAATTATTAATCTCTTTTATAATTTTACATGGATTTCCTGCTGCAAT
>JAAFHB010000050.1 GCA_010906965.1 Mariniphaga sp.
GCTATTTCGGTAATAAAAATGGCCATCGCATCGGCTCCGGCTTTCTCCCAATAGCCTGCCTCTTTAGTTCTTGCCTGTTCGAAGTAAGTCTCCCGGTCGCGAAGTAATTGGTACGATTGCTGCTCGGCATCGATGATTCGCTGGACAAGTGCAATTCTTGTTGTAACATTATGAGTCTCTTCATGAGCTTTCCTCAAAATATCGGTATTTTTGACAATAGAATCGTTTATACCCGTAGCAATCCAGGCCTTCGTGAAAAGAATTTTTGCCGCTTCACTTCTGAAATCTGAAATGCCGTGATAAGTCAGTTGGCTGTTAATCTGAAAATTGAACCACTCAATGCGAAGTGAATCGGGAATAGGGAAATTCTTCTCATTCGGTCGCGAACCAAGAACTTTGATGGTGTCGACAAATATATTTTTCGGATCTCCTTTATCAATTGTAAATGGATTGATCCGCTTCATGCACATATCGAGGTATTTATCGTACTCAAGTTCACGATGTTCCCTGTTGCTCCCATCATACCTTTTATAGAAGTCGATCGCTTCTGACCAGTTTCCGAGCGCATGAAAGTAATTGGCAAGATAAAAATTAGCATTCGAAGGTGTTTTATCAACCACTGCGTTGAGTAATGCCTCTTTGGTGGCTGTATCGTAGCGATTATTCTTCAACAATGAAACTCCGTAATAGTAGTTATACATCGCATTGCCGGGCGATTTGTTAATGAGCTGCGTGAAAATCGGCAGTGCTTTTTCGTAATTTTTCTCATTAAAATACTCAATAGCAAGTGATTCATTTCCAATTATTTCCTGAGATAATAACAGATTTGGAAACAATAAATATATACTTGAGAAAACAATAAGGGCTAGGTTCGTATGCGAAACTTTCATGATTTAAAATTCTGAAATATTAGTGAGCTAAAATTATACATTTTAATGGATTCTTGCTGCTTTTAATAAATTATTGTTGTTTTATGTTCTCTTTTCTTAAAATCATCTCCTTATTTTTTATTATTTTTGTATATGCAATATTTGTTCTAATAATAATTTTAAAATAATCGAATATGATACAGTTAGTTGAGGGAATAGCAGCTCCCGATTTTTCGGGAATTAATCAAAAGGGAGAAACAATTTCGCTTTCCGGGTTTAAAGGAAAGAAGTTAATTCTGTATTTTTACCCCAAAGATAACACGCCTGGCTGCACCGCTGAATCGTGTAATCTGAACGATAATTACGAGTTTTGGATATCAAAAGGTTATGAAGTTGTTGGAATTAGTCCCGATAGTGTGGCCTCGCATCAGAAATTTGTCGAAAAGTTTGGCTTGAAGTTTAATCTGATTGCCGATACTTCCAAAGAGATTCTTGAGGCATATGGCGTTTGGGGCGAAAAAGTGAATTACGGGAAAACATACATGGGTGTAATTCGAACGACTTTTGTTATTGATGAAAAAGGTACAATCGAAAAAATATTCAAAAAGGTTGATACAAAAGAGCATACCGATCAGATTGTTAAGGATTTATTAATTAAATACATATTTAACCATGGCAAAAGAAGATTTGCAAAAGATCAACAGCGAAAAGCTGAAAGCCCTGCAGCTTACAATTGAAAAAATTGAAAAGAGCTACGGAAAAGGCTCAATTATGAGAATGGGCGACAAACCTGTTGATGATGTGCCGGCGATCCATTCCGGTTCAATCGGGTTAGATTTGGCCATGGGAATAGGCGGTTATCCCAAAGGCCGTGTTATTGAAATATATGGGCCTGAATCTTCAGGAAAAACAACGCTTGCAATTCATGCAATTGCAGAATCTCAAAAGGCAGGTGGAATTGCAGCTATCATTGATGCAGAACATGCCTTCGACCCGACTTATGCTCAGAAATTAGGCGTAAATATCGATGAATTGCTTATTTCTCAACCCGATAACGGTGAGCAGGCGCTCGAAATTGCTGATAGTCTGATCCGCTCAGGTGCGATTGATATCATTGTAATTGACTCTGTGGCTGCACTTACTCCAAAAGCTGAAATTGAAGGAGAGATGGGCGATTCGAAAATGGGCCTTCAGGCTCGTCTGATGTCGCAAGCACTACGAAAACTCACAGGAAGTATCAGCAAGACAAAGACATGTGTTATTTTTATTAACCAGCTGCGCGAAAAAATCGGTGTGATGTTCGGCAATCCTGAAACTACAACAGGTGGGAATGCACTGAAATTTTATGCTTCTGTCCGCCTGGATATTCGAAAAATCGGTCAATTAAAAGACGGTGAAGAAGTTCAGGGCAGCCACACGCGTGTAAAGGTTGTTAAAAACAAGGTTGCACCTCCGTTCCGAAAGGCTGAATTTGACATCCTTTATGGTGAGGGAATCTCAAAAATTGGGGAGATTATCGACATTGGTGTTGAAATTAACCTCATAAAAAAGGCTGGATCGTGGTTTAGCTATGGTGAAACCAAGTTGGGTCAGGGTCGCGAAGGGGTAAAAGCGCTTCTGAAAGACAATCCGGAATTGATGGAAGAGCTTGAATCAAAAATACTTGCCAATTTTGCACCAGCGTTGGATAAATAAATAATTGTAAACTTGTTAAGAAATCTGAACTGGAAATTTTACAGTTCAGATTTTTTTTGGACTTTTGCAGAATAAGTTTGATTGGATTACAAATTATTAAAGAATCCCTATGAAAATATTGAAATTTGGAGGAACTTCGGTCGGTTCGGTTGAAAATGTAAGGAGAATTGGCGAAATTGTTCTAAATCAACACGACAAAATAATTGTCGTTGTTTCTGCTCTGGGTGGAGTAACCGATCAGCTTCTTGCTGTTGCTCAGCAAGCTGCTTCTGGCGTAAAAATAAATGGGGAATTGGTCTCCATAAGAACTCGTCATGAGGATTTGATTAAGGGATTATTTAATGAAGAGGATTCTATTAAAACAATTCAAGCTTTGCAACCCCTTTTTGACGAACTCGAAAAGATTGTTCAGGGCGTAACGCTTATCGGAGAACTCACCCCCAAAACGCTTGATAAAATTCTGGGATTTGGAGAAAGGCTCTCTTCTATTTTAATTAGCAGGTTTTTGAACGTTCAATTAATTGATAGTTTAGCCGTTATTCGGACTGACCGCAATTTCGGTAAAGCAAATGTTGATTTTGAGCGCACCTACAAATTGATTTCTGAAGCATGTGCTTCAGTTGTTCAATTTGCTGTTGCTCCCGGATTTATATCATCAGCTCCTGATGGCTCGATGACAACCCTGGGACGCGGTGGTTCTGATTATACGGCCGCACTGTTCGCTGCGGCTGTTCATGCCACGCAGCTTGAAATCTGGACCGATGTAGATGGCTTTATGACTGCCGATCCACGTGTGATTAGCAAAGCCTATACAATTCCGATGCTCACCTATTCCGAGGCAATGGAACTTTCGCATTTTGGTGCGAAGGTGATCTATCCGCCAACCATACTGCCGGTTTATCAGAAGAGTATACCGATTCATATAAAAAATACGTTGAATCCCGACGGTGATGGAACATTGATTTGCCAGTCAGAAGCCAATACGAAAGATCATCCTATCAAAGGGATATCCTCCATCTCAGGTATTTCCTTGTTTACAATTCAGGGCTTGGGAATGGTCGGCGTAACAGGTATTTCGATGCGGCTTTTTGGTGCCCTGGCTAAAGAAGAGATTAATGTGATCCTGATATCGCAGGCTTCATCCGAAAACTCGATCAGTTTTGCAATTGATTCGCATTTTGCTGATACTGCGCGTGATGCAATATCCCTTGAATTTGAGCGTGAGATCGCTTCGGGTCGTATCAGTAAGCTGAATTGCGAAAGTGAGCTTTCGATTCTCGCAATTGTTGGCGAAAACATGAAGCATTCTGCCGGCATTGCCGGAAAGTTATTTCATACGATCGGGAAAAACGGGATCAACGTTGTTGCAATCGCTCAGGGCGCTTCAGAGCAAAATATCTCGTGGGTTGTTAAGAATTCAGATCTGAGGAAAACCCTCAATGTTGTTCACGAAGCATTCTTCCTTTCTCCGTATGTTGAATTGAATATTTTCCTGGTTGGAATAGGAACCGTAGGGCGTGATTTATTAAGTCAGATCAGCCGGCAACAGAATAAATTGAAAAAGGATCATCGCCTGAAACTAAAACTTGCCGGGGTTGCGAATTCGCGAAAAATGATATTCGACCGTGAAGGAATCGATCTTTCCACGCTTAAAGATGCCATCAGTCAATCGGAGGCAAAATCGGATCTCAATGTCTTTTGCCAGACAATGGTTGAGATGAACATGTTTAACTCAGTATTTGTTGATTGTACAGCAGATGCAAAGGTGGCTGATCACTACCTCTTTGTACTCGAAAATTATATATCGATTGTTGCAGCTAACAAGGTTGCAGCTTCGTCGGAATACAGTCGTTACAGAGCTTTGAAAGAGATGGCTGCAAAACATGGGGTAAAGTTTTTATTCGAAACCAACGTTGGGGCAGGTCTTCCATTGATTTCTACCATAAACGATTTAATGCGTTCGGGTGACCGGATTGTCCGCATCGAAGCAGTGCTCTCCGGAACCTTGAATTATATTTTTAACACACTCAGCAAAGACATTCCGTTTAGTAAAGCGGTGAGAATGGCCAAGGAAATCGGTTATTCTGAACCTGATCCACGTATTGATCTCAGTGGAATCGACGTGATTCGCAAACTTGTAATACTTGCGCGAGAGTCAGGATATAAAATAGAAAAAGAAGAAGTTATCAATAATTCGTTTATTCCTGATAAGTATTTTAATTCGTCGATTGATGAGTTTTGGAATACAATTGGCGAGATGGATGAAGTGTTTGAAAAACAGCGCGTTGTTCTTGAAGAAGGAAAACAGAAATGGCGTTTTGTCGGAGTGATGGACCAAGGGAAAGCTTCTGTTTCGCTTCAGATTGTCGATCCGGGACATCCGTTTTATGATCTTGAAGGAAGCAACAATATTATTTTGTTAACGAGTGAGCGTTACAATGAATTCCCAATGTTGATCAAAGGGTATGGTGCTGGTGCTGCTGTTACGGCAGCCGGCGTGTTTGCCGATCTGATCAAGGTTTCAAATATCTGATTCTGATAATAGACAATAATGAAGTATATAATTATTCTTGGTGATGGAATGTCGGATCAGCCCGAGATTGAACATGGCGGGTTGACCCCCCTAATGGCGGCGAACATAACAAATATTGATAAACTGGCCGAAAAAGGGCGATCCGGATTACTGAAAACAATTCCTGAGAGACTTCATCCCGGAAGCGAAGTTGCCAACCTTGCCGTACTTGGTTACGATGTGGAAGCAGTATTCGAAGGTCGTGGCGTCATTGAAGCGGCAAGTATGGGTGTTCAGCTCGAACCCGGAGATCTCGCCTTGAGATGTAACCTTATTTGCGTCGCAGGCGAGAAGATCAAGAATCATTCTGCAGGACATATTAAAACCGATGAAGCGATCGAATTGATAAAATATCTCAATGAAGAACTTGGTAGCAAAATAGTTAAATTCTATCCAGGCGTTTCATACCGACATTTGCTCGTCATCAAAGGAGGAGACAAATCATTAATCTGCATTCCGCCTCACGATGTTCCGGGAAGCTCCGTAATTGATGTTCTTCCTTCTGCATCGAATGAATCGGGTGAAGAGACCGCTCAACTTATACTTGATCTGATCAGCCAATCTCAAAAAATACTAAAATGCCATCCAGTTAATCTCAAACGCAAGTTAGATGGTAAAGACATGGCAAATTCAATCTGGCCCTGGTCTCCCGGGTATAAGCCTGCGATGAAAACATTGAAAGAGATGTATGGAATTGGTAGTGGCGCCGTAATTTCTGCCGTCGACCTGATTCAGGGCATTGGCGTTTACGCCGGACTGGATGTAATCAAAGTTGAAGGTGCAACTGGTTTGTACGATACGAATTATGAAGGGAAAGCAGCGGCAGCTATTGAGGCATTAAAAACGCATGACTTTGTATATCTTCATATCGAGGCAAGTGATGAGGCCGGTCACGAAGGTGATTACGATCTTAAATTGAAGACAATCGAATACCTCGACAACCGGGTTGTCAAATATCTTGTTGCAGAAATAGCGAAGCTGGATGAACCTGTTGCGATTGCCGTCCTTCCGGATCATCCCACTCCCTGGAAACTGAAAACACATACACGTGATGCGGTTCCATTTCTGATCTGGTATCCCGGTATTGTTCCTGATGAGGTTTGTCAATACGATGAGTTATCAGCACAAAAAGGAAGTTACGGTGTGTTGGAAAGCCATCAGTTTATGCAGGAATTCCTGCAAAATAAGTAGATTTTAGTAAAAATGAAGTATTACAGTACCAATCACAATACACCCGACGTAAGTCTTGAAACAGCCGTTACCCAGGGATTAGCTGCCGATCGCGGGTTATTTATGCCCGAAAGGATTAATCCTTTGCCCGAATCCTTCTTTCATGAAATTGGATCAATGAATTTTCAGGAGATCTCGTTCGAGGTCGCTAAAAAATTCTTTGGCGAAGATATTTCTGATCAGATTCTAAAAAAGATTGTGTTCGATACACTGAGTTTCGATACACCATTGGTGAATGTGAATGATCATATCTATGCACTTGAACTCTTTCATGGTCCAACCTCTGCTTTTAAAGATGTTGGCGCCCGTTTTATGGCACGCCTTTTATCTCATTTCCTGGGGAAAGAGAAAAAAATGGTACATGTATTAGTGGCAACATCAGGAGACACAGGAAGTGCAGTCGCCAACGGTTTTTTGGGTGTGCCCGGGATTCATGTGCATGTCCTTTATCCCAAGGGAAAGGTGAGTGAAATTCAGGAAAAACAGTTTACAACCCTGGGACAAAATATTAGTGCACTTGAGATTGATGGCACTTTTGACGATTGTCAGGCATTGGTGAAATCCGCATTTATGGACGAAGTGCTCAAAAAAAAGATAACAATTACTTCAGCCAATTCAATTAATGTGGCACGGTTCCTGCCGCAGGCGTTCTATTATTTCAATGCCTGGGCTAAACTGGAGGATAAATCGCGCAAGGTTGTCTTCTCTGTTCCGAGCGGTAATTTCGGAAACCTTACAGCAGGGCTTTTTGCAAAAAGAATGGGATTGCCAGTGAGTAAATTCATTGCTGCCAATAATTTGAATAACATCGTTTTCAAATATCTCCAAACCGGAGTTTACACGCCTCGGCCTTCTATCTCAACAATCGCCAATGCGATGGATGTCGGCGATCCAAGTAATTTTGCCCGGATTCTTGATTTGTACCACAACAATCATCAGGCGATTGTAAATGATATTGTTGGAACGACATATTCTGATGATCAGATTCGGGAAACTCTTTTGTCAGTTTATAAAACGACGGGTTATCTTCTTGATCCGCACGGAGCTGTCGGTTTCAGGGCACTTAATGAGCTTTTAGTTAAAGGTGAAACCGGAATTTTTCTCGAAACAGCGCATCCTGCAAAATTTACAGATACTGTTGAACAAGTGGTTGGCATAGGGAATGTTCCGATGCCCGAAAAACTTCAGGCATTCATGAAAGGTGAGAAGCTGAGCACTGAATTTCCGGCTAAATATGAGTCATTCAGAATGTATCTTGACGAATTGGAATAGGTTTCTGAATTTATTATCTTTGAGATAAAATAACTGCAGATTAAAATGAAAAATCTCATCCGGTTCGATTGGGCAGTGAAAAGGCTTTTGAGAAACAAAGCAAATTTTGGCATTCTTGAAGGTTTTTTATCTGAGTTGATAGGTGAAGACATCAAAATTGAAAGCATCCTTGAAAGCGAAAGTAATCAGGATTCAAGGTATGATAAATTCAATAAGGTCGATTTGCTTGTGAAAAATTCAAAGGAGGAACTAATAATAATTGAAGTTCAAAATAATCGGGAGCATGATTATTTGCTTCGGATTCTTTTTGGTACATCGAAGTTATTGGTTGAAAACATGAATGTTGGAATGGTTTATTCCCAAATCAAAAAGATAATATCAGTAAATATTGTTTATTTTGATCTTGGACAAGGCGATGACTATATCTATCACGGGACAACTAATTTTATTGGCGTAAATAAAAAAGATATCCTGAAATTATCTGAAGATCAACAATTGCTTTACAAAACTGATACTATTGCAAAGATTTATCCGGAATACTATATTATCAAGGTGAATCAGTTTAATGATGTTGCGAATAACACCCTGGATGAATGGATCTATTTTTTAAAGAAAGATGAAATTAAAGACGAATTTAATGCCAAAGGACTCAGGCAAGCTAAAATAGAATTGGATATATTAAAACTAAGCCAGGCAGAACGAAAAGAATATGAGCATTTTGTGGAGCAGGAGCGATACGAGGAAAGTTTAATTGTATCTAATTATAAAGTTGGTGAGCTTAAAGGAGAGCTTAAAGGAGAGCTTAAAGGCAAAATGCAAAGTAAGTTGGAAATAGCCAAGAGATGCCTTCAAAAAGAAATGTCCATTGATGAAATTGTCGAATTGACTGGACTTTCAAGGATTGAAATAACTAATTTGAACAGAACTTCTGAGTGATTGCCATTTGGCCAAACATTTTTTTTCGCGCAGTATTCCATATTATTCAGCCCTCTTTTTTTTTAGGAATTTATGATGATGACGCAACCATTTTGCGCATCTGTTAGTCTTTTTTATAGAATTTTAATACAACTACTATGAGAAAGAAAATAGAATTTTTAGGGCAAATCATCCCGGCAGTTCTGGTGCTTGGGGTGCTTTTTACATCTTGTTTAAAAGATGATGATTATTATTCGGTCGGTGATTTTATCGTAACCTTTGGAACAATAGAAAAGAAAAGTACCACGACCAATGATTACGTAATTCATCTTGATCATGGCGATAAAGTTGTGCCGCTTGCAACATCGGTTCCCTGGATCGATATTAAAAATAATCAACGGGTTCTTGTAAATTTTAATCCATTGAGTGATGAAAAACTAACAGATTCAACCGTAACTTATTTTGCTAAGATTACAGGACTTCGGGATATTCTGTTTAAGGATGTTAAGAAATATACCGACGTAGCGGATGACAGTATGGGACACGACCCGATCATCATTAAAGATGCGTGGATTTCGAAAACAGGAGGGATTCTCACAATCGACATGAAGTACTACACGCAAGGTTCAGTTCATTACATCAATCTGATTGATAATGGGGAAGCTAATGGTGTCGACAAACCTTTTATTCTCGAATTGCGTCACAATGCGCGCGGTGACCGAAAAGATTATCCGGCCACAGGGTATGTTAGTTTTAAGCTTGATTATCTGAAACTAACGGGTAAAAGTGAAACCAAGTTTTTTGTACGTTATACAGATTATGATGATAGACGAATTGATTTACCTTTTACTTTCAAGTATTGAATAGGGTCGATTATATTTTAGTTTGAAGGAAAACCTGTGAATCTTTTGATTTGCAGGTTTTTTTGTTGCAGTTAATCCAAATCAGCTTATTTTTGCATGAAATAAAATCCAGACGATGAAGAACCTGTTCGTATTTTTTCTGATTGTTATCTTTTTTTCAGCCTGTATGAAAAGTGAAAAATCTGCTCCTGTAAAAGACAATTTTGCACCGGAAATTCCAAAATTAGCCTCGGATATTATGACTCCCGAAGTGTTATGGTCATTTGGTCGTGTTGGCGGCACACAGGTTTCGCCCGACGGAAAATCGGTCGTTTATGGAGTAACCTATTTTAATATCGCCGAGAATAAATCGTACCGCGATATCTATGTTGTTCCGGTTGCCGGTGGTGAAGCAAAAAAGCTAACGGATACCCGCGAAAAAGAGGGCGAAGAACAATGGCGCCCCGACGGAAAGAAAATCGGTTATATTTCATCGAAATCGGACGGCGCTCAATTGTGGGAAATGAATCCCGATGGTACTGGAAACGTTCAGGTATCAAAGGTTGCCGACGGAATATCAGGTTTTAAATATTCCCCTGATTTAAAAAGTATTGCATATATTAAATCTGTTAAATTAGATAAAGACATCCATGATCTTTATCCCGATCTGCCACTTGCCAATGCCCGGCTCGAAACTGACCTGATGTATCGTCACTGGGATAGTTGGCACGACTATACCTACCAGCATGTCGTTATTGCAAAATACAACGAAAGCGGTTTGTCGGGTGATAAAGACATCATGGAAGGCGAACGTTTCGATTCTCCGATGAAACCCTGGGGTGGTACTGAGCAAATTAATTGGAGTCCCGATGGGAAAACAATCGCTTATACTTGCAAAAAGAAAGCTGGGAAAGAATACGCACTATCAACAAATTCTGATATCTATCTTTATAATTCAGAGACGGGCGCAACAACAAATTTGACGGAAGGAATGATGGGTTACGATATTAATCCTGTGTTTTCTCCGGATGGACAAAAAATTGCATGGGAAAGTATGGCCCGCGATGGTTACGAGGCTGATAAAAACAGACTTTTTGTAGCTGATCTGAAAACAGGCGAAAAGAAGGATTATAGTACATCTTTTGATCAGAATTCCCAGGGACTTACATGGACCGCCGACAGTAAATCGATTTACTTTATTTCGGATATCCATGCTACTGACGAAATTTTCAGACTCGATCTTACCGATGGAAAATTATCGCGCATTACAGATGGCGTCCACAATTATCAGAATGTATTTATTGCCGGTAACCAATTGATTGCCACCAAGGTTTCGATGTCGCAGCCAGCTGAAATTTACCGTGTCGATCCTGTAACTGGCAAAGATGAGCCAATTACAACGGCCACAAAAGGAATAATGGATCAGTTGACTTTTGGCAAAGTTGAAAGCCGATGGATTACAACTACCGACAAAAAGAAAATGCAGGTTTGGGTGATCTATCCTCCCCATTTCGATCCTGCAAAGAAATACCCGGCATTGCTTTATTGCGAAGGTGGACCACAAAGTACAGTAAGTCAGTTCTGGTCGTTTCGCTGGAACTTCCAGATGATGGCAGCCAACGGTTATATTATTGTAGCGCCCAATCGTCGTGGGCTGCCAGGCTTCGGTCAGGCCTGGAACGAGCAGATTTCGGGCGACTACGGCGGACAGAATATGAAAGATTATTTAACGGCTATTGACACCCTGGCGGAGGAACCATTTATCGACAAAAACCGTTTGGGAGCTGTGGGCGCAAGTTACGGCGGTTATTCGGTTTACTATTTGGCTGGTCATCACCAAAAACGCTTCAAGGCATTTATTTCACATTGCGGTATTTTTAACCTCGAAGCAATGTATTCCACCACCGAAGAAATGTGGTTTGTAAACTGGGATAATGGTGGTGCCTACTGGGATTTGAAAAACAAAGTCGCTCAAAATACCTATCAGAATTTCTCTCCGCACAAATTTGTTCAGAACTGGGATACACCCATCCTCGTGATTCATGGTGAGAAAGATTTACGCATTCCTTATACACAAGGAATGGGGGCCTATAATTCGGCAGTCTTAAAAGGTATTCCTGCTGAGTTCCTGTTTTTCCCGGACGAAAGTCATTGGGTTTTACAGGCACAGAATGGAATTCTTTGGCAACGTGTTTTCTTTAAATGGCTTGATAAATGGTTGAAATAATGACAACTCGTAGTTCTGGAATTTTATTGCACCCCACTTCCCTTCCGGGAAGATTTGGAATTGGTTCGCTTGGCACGGAAGCGCGTAAGTTTGTTGATTGGCTTTCTGAATCGGGGCAAAAAATCTGGCAAATACTGCCGCTTGGTCCTACCGATTTTAGTCACTCACCTTATCAGTGCTATTCCGCTTTCGCGGGAAACTCTGATTTAATTGACCTTGACGAACTGGTTGAATTAGGGTTGCTGAAAGTTCAGGACCTGGTAATGACTAAAGCATTTCCTTTAGAAAATATTGATTATCATAGTGTGCGAAAGTTTCGTGAGCCCCATTTGCACAAGGCTTTCCTTCGTTTTCGCGAAATTGGAGGTTTTGGCTGGGATAATTATCTTCAGTTCTGGAACCAAAATTCATGGTGGCTCGAATCATATTCGTTATTTTTTGCTTGTCGCAAGAATATTAAATCAAAAGACTGGAGCTTCTGGGAAGAGTCTTTGGTATTACGTAAGGAGGAAGCGCTTAACCTATATTACCGGACATATCGCGAAGATGTTGAATTTCAACGATTTTTGCAATTCTTATTCTTTAAGCAGTGGTTTGAATTGAAAAAGTATGCTAATAATTTAGAAATCAAAATATTTGGAGATATTCCACTCTATGTTTCGTACGACAGCTCTGATGTGTGGACTAATCAGAATATTTTTCAGCTCGACAAAAAGAAAAAACCGGTTAAGGTAGGCGGAGTTCCACCCGATTATTTTAGCGAAACCGGCCAGCTTTGGGGAAACCCGCTTTTCGACTGGGATAAACTCAAACAGCAGAATTACGATTGGTGGATTGCGCGGCTTCACTTTAATCT
This sequence comes from Mariniphaga sp., assembly GCA_010906965.1. GTDB lineage: Bacteria > Bacteroidota > Bacteroidia > Bacteroidales > Prolixibacteraceae > JAAFHB01. The sequence continues at coordinate 12,479 of JAAFHB010000050.1, forward strand.
TCACATGTTTGATTTAGTCCGTATCGACCATTTCAGAGGTTTGGAATCGTATTGGGCAGTTCCTTACGGCGAAAAAACGGCCATTAAAGGTGAATGGTTGAAAGCAAATGGTGATGCGATTCTAAAAATATTGCAAAGTCAGATCGCGCATTTGCCGATTATTGCCGAGGATTTGGGGACTATTACAAAGGAAGTTCATCATTTACGGAAAAAATATCGTTTGCCGGGGATGAAAGTTTTGCAATTTGCATTCGCGTCAGATGCTGACAATGAACATCTCCCACATAATTACGAGCTCGATTTTGTGGCTTATACAGGAACCCATGATAACGATACCACCGCGAACTGGCTAAAAACAGTGAAAGGGGAGGAGCGTGAGCATTTGAAAAGGTATTTTGGTGTTTCAGTAATCGACCATTGGAAAATGATCAGGTTGGCGCTGAGTTCTGTGGCGCAAATGGCAATTATCCCATTACAGGATGTGCTGGGTCTTGACGCCTCTGCCCGGACGAATACGCCGGGAACGATCGTAGGTAACTGGCAATGGAAACTGGCTTCAATGGATCATTTGAAAGAACAGACTGAAAAGCTAAAAGAGATGACAACTTTATACGGACGCTAAAACGGCTTCGACAAATTTCTCGGGCTGTTCGGCATGTAGCCAGTGTCCGGCATCGGGAATGTCGATCAACCGAGCTTCAGGATAAATTTCTTTGATCGCGATAAAATCCTGATCTGAAATATAATCAGAATTGAGTCCGCGAATAAAGGTGACCGGGTAGTTGAGAATTGGTTGACGGTCGGCGAACCATTCACTATTCACTTCGCTTGTGATTGAATCGAGTGCGTGTTTGAGTACCGGAACGTTTATCTTCCATTCAAAATAACCCGCTTTATCCCTGTGAATATTTTTTATAAGAAATTGTCGTAACGTGCTATTCTTTAGTTTCTCAGACAAAAAATAGTCAATTTCCTTCCGTGAAGTTACAGCTACCAGGTTCAGTTCTTCCATTAATCCGAGGATCATTTCGTGCTGCAGAACCGTTTTATATGGTTTGTTTTCGGAATTGTAATTTTTAGGGGCAATGTCGGCAACAATCAAACCAGTAATTAGTTCGGGATATTCGGCAGCAAACATCATCGCAAGTTTACCACCCATGCTATGTCCAAGTATGGTTGCATTATTGATATGATGATCCTGGAAAAACAGGAAAAGGTCATCCACCATGTCCTGATAAGTATGTGTTGATGTATGTGGCGACTGCCCGTGATTTCGAAGATCGGGAATGAAAACGGTGAATCGCTCTTCGAGTTTTCTGGCGATCGAAATCCAATTATCCGATGAACCATAGAGCCCATGAAGGATAACCAGCGGTGAACCATGACCTGATTTTCTGAAATGTAAGGTAACGGGCATTATCTTAAACACTCTTTATACCTGAGAATAGTCAGCTCAAGTCCAGAATATAAAGCTTCCGAAATCAGCGCATGACCGATTGAAACCTCCAGCAAATTTGGGATCGACTGATTGAAAAACTTCAAATTCTCGAGACTTAGGTCGTGCCCTGCATTTACACCGAGCTGATGATCAGCTGCAACCCTGGCTGCCTTGATAAAAGGTTCGATGGCTTGATCGGGATTGAATGGATAGGCCGTCGCGTATGGTTCTGTGTAAAGCTCAATGCGATCAGCACCAATGATTGCAGCACCTTCAACCATCTTAACGTCAGCTCCCACAAAAAGCGAAACGCGTATTCCTGCATTTTTTAATCTCGTCACAACTTCAGTCAGAAAAACTTTGTGAGCGATTGTATCCCATCCTGCATTTGAAGTTATGGCATCATGCGCATCAGGAACCAGTGTGACCTGGTCGGGTTTCACTTCAAGAACCAGTTCGAGAAACGATTCCGAAGGATAACCTTCGATATTAAATTCAGTGGTTATTATTGGTCTTAAATCTCTTACATCCGAATAACGAATATGACGTTCATCCGGTCGGGGATGAACAGTAATCCCTTCCGCACCAAATTCTTCGCAATTTATGGCCGCAAGTTTAACATTTGGTGTATTTCCCTGTCGGGTGTTTCGCAGTGTTGCTATTTTGTTTATATTTACGCTTAAACGAGTCATATGTTTTGATTCACTGATTTGGTGTGCAATTTACAACTTTGATTCGAATTCGATAACAAAATAAATCAATAATTGTGATAGCCGAAAATTTGATTACAGAATCCATTCCAACCGTCACACTTCAGGAGATTGGTTCTAAAGTGCTGACATTAATGGAGATATTTCGTGTTTCGCACTTGCCGGTTGTTGTAGGTAAAGAGTATTTCGGGGTCGTTTCTGACAAAGACATTTATGACGCCGAAAATTTTGACGAGAAAATCGAAAGGTACATCACCCCGATTCTTTTGCAGCCGCATGTGCATGCTAATCAGCATATTTTTGAAGTCGTCGGGGTTGCATTGGGGTGTGGGGTTTCTATTGTTCCGGTACTTGCTGAAGACCATTCCTACTTGGGATCTATTGCGCGCACCGATCTTGCTTTTAAACTAACGGAACTCTTTTCATCCAACGAGCCGGGTGGGATCATTGTTCTTGAACTTACTGAAATTAATTATTCACTTTCGCAGATCTCCCAGATCATCGAAGGAAATGATGCACGAATTCTGAGTCTGTATATTCATAAACCTTCGCCGTTTTCGAAAGAACTTGATGTTACAATAAAAGTAAATGTTGTTGATCTTTCAGGAATTATTCAGACTTTTGCGCGCTATGATTACCTGATTAAGGGAACCTATATGGATCAATCGCAGATTAAGGGTCTTTATGATGATCGGTATGATCAATTTATGAGATATATAAACGTTTAATTATCAAATTATTAAATGAGAATAGCGGTATTTGGCCGAAATATTAACCCGGTTTTTTACGATAGCTTGAGACGTTTGTTCACGATACTGCATCTACATGGTGTAGAAGTTACCGTGTATCGGCCTTTTTTGGAATATATGCGGCGTGAGATAAACTTCGATCCGAAGACGATTACCGACTTTTCGAATCACAAAGAATTGCAAAATGTCGATTTTTTCTTCAGTATCGGAGGTGATGGGGCTTTCCTCGAAGCAATTTCGTTGGTCAGAAATTCCGGAATTCCGATGGTTGGTATCAACAGCGGACGACTTGGATTCTTAGCCGATGTGGCTCAGCAGGAACTTGAAAGCGCCCTTGATCGGTTTTTTTCCGGGAAATACTCTCTGCAACCGCGTTCTTTGATTAGGCTGGAAAACGATTTAGGGTTATTCGCAGATTTTCCTTACGCTTTAAATGAGTTTACTGTTCATAAACAGGACACATCACAAATGATTACCGTGCATGTGGAGGTTGGCGGCGATTATCTGAATTCTTACTGGGCTGATGGTTTAATTGTTTCAACGCCCACTGGATCAACAGCTTATTCGCTGAGCGTTGGCGGACCGATCATTACTCCGACAGCCGCAAATTTTATTATTGCGCCAATTGCTCCGCATAATTTAGCGATTCGGCCGGTTGTAATTCCTGACAGTGAAGAAGTTAAATTGATGGTGGCGGGGCGTGGTGAACGTTACATGGCATCCCTTGATTCGCGCTCGGATGCATTTGGTTCTGATATCGAAATGCGTTTACGCAAAGCTGATTTTTCAATAAATGTATTACAGTTTGATAATCAGTCATTTTATAGCACACTCCGAAATAAACTGATGTGGGGAATCGATAAGCGGAATTGAGAAGTTGATCAGTTATCAAGGTATTCCTATTTTTATCCGTTAAATTTTGGTTGAAAAAAAGGAAATTAGGGTTAATCTATTACTTTTGTAACCTTTAGTAAAAACAAGGTAATTTTTGAGGTCGTCATTTTGAATAAATTCACCGAACATTGTTACAAATGAGAAAGTTGATAGTAGTCATAATGCTCATCATGTCAAGCGTTTGTGCCATGGCACAGGCGACAACTGACCTTGGTGTACAGGTTGCCGCAGCGACTTATTGGGGCGATATCGAGAATGTCAACTACTCCAAATCTATTACTCCTGTAGTTGGGATTCTGGGGCGGTATAATTTTAACAGGCGATTGGCAATAAGAGGACAGCTCTTTACGGGAAACCTGAAGGCTGAAGGTCTTTTTACGAATGCAAATATCTGGCAATCGGGTGCACCTCGTGTTAATGATCCAATCACTAATATTGAGGTGCCGTATCCAAGAAATAATCCTGATTTTAATTACTATTTCAACCGTTCTTTCCAAAGTGTAGAAGCGCTGTTCGAATTTAATTTTCGCGACTACAAATTGGGACGTACCAAGAAGGATAACTGGACACCTTTTGTCTCTGTAGGTTTGGGCGGTTTTTTTTCGAGGGCATCACGGGTAGGATCCTTCATTCTTGAACCTTCTGAAACTGTCGCTGGTAGCGGAGTTTATGCACCAATTTACCTCGACGGAGTAAATCAGTTATCCAATAATTCAGATGTATTAACACTTACCATTCCTGTTGGTGTGGGGCTAAAGTTTAATATTACGAAACGATTAGGTGGAATTATTGAGGTGATTGCCCGTAAAACATTTGCAGATAATATTGATAATTTGGATGATCCGCAACGTTTTATACTTGATCCAAATGGTACTCCTCCCATTACTTATCCAGATAAGGTTTCCGGGATGCAGTTGAATAACAATGACTGGTATGCGACACTTGCGGTTTCGGTATGTTACCAGTTGTGGAGCAGCAAGGGGAATTGCGCAATTTATGATAAGATCAAAAAATAGGAAATGGTCATTGATGAACTGAAGAAGAATTATATCCCTCGCCATGTTGCAGTGATTATGGACGGGAACGGTCGATGGGCTGAACTGCATGGGAATGACAGGATTTATGGCCATCAACAAGGAGTTGACGCTGTGCGGTCGATCGTTGAAGGAGCAGGGGAAGCAGGTGTTGAATACCTGACGCTGTATGCATTTTCAACCGAAAACTGGGATCGGCCCAAGAACGAGGTTGATGCGCTGATGTCTTTACTTGTCAATGCAATTGTTCATGAAACCGATAATCTAAACGAAAAGAATGTAAAGATGCTGGCAATTGGTGGTATTTCTTCTTTACCTGCCGATGTTCAGCTAAAACTCGCCGAAGCGGTTGAAAGTACCTCACAGAATACCGGACTTAGACTCGTTCTTGCCTTAAGTTATTCGGGCAGGTGGGAAATCCTTGAGGCAGTTAAGAAAATTGTTCGCAAGGCAGTAAGCGGCGAAATAACAGAAAATCAGATAAACGAATGCGAATTTGCAACTCATCTCTCAACCTCGGCAATTCCTGATCCCGAGTTATTGATCAGAACAAGTGGAGAATACCGGATTAGCAATTTCCTCCTTTGGCAGATTGCTTACAGCGAGTTTTATTTTACCCCTATTTTATGGCCTGATTTTCGCAAAGAGAATCTATTCGATGCCATAGTCGATTTCCAGCATAGAGAGAGAAGATTTGGAAAAACAAGTGAACAAATCAGAAGCTAAAAATGTACAAAAAACTGATAATTTTTTCCCTGGTAATATTTGGAAGTATGAACCTCTTTTCCCAGGTAGTTGCCGATAGTACGAATTTTTCAATCTATTACGATAGTGCGAAAAAATATACCCTGGCTGGGATGGAGGTAAGCGGAATCCGGTTTCTGGATACCGAGGTACTTAAAAATCTTTCGGGTTTAACAATTGGTGAGGAGATTACAATTCCGGGTGATGCAATCACTTCCGCATTAAAAAAATACTGGCGTCAGGGACTCTTTTCCGATGTCAGAATTTCTGCAACCAAGATTGTAGGAAATAATATTTGGCTCGACATTTACCTCCAGGAACGTCCGCGGCTTTCGCAGAAAAACTACAAGGGTATTACAAAGAGTGAGAAAGAGGATATCGAGAAGAAGGTAATGTTGCTGATAGGAGGGCAAGTTACAGACAACCTGATTAATACTGCCGAACGTCAGATTCTTGGAATCTTCACCGCAAAAGGCTTTTATAATACTACAGTTAATATTGTGCAACGTGATGATACTGCCAAGGTAAATCAGGTGATACTCGATATCAATGTAAATAAGAAAACGAAGGTTAAGATCGGTCGAATCGAGTTTGTTGGTATTAAAGCACTGAAATCTTCAGAGCTTGAAAAATCGATGAAGAAAACAAAAGCTAAAAAACTCAGGAATTTCTTTTCATCTAAAAAATTCCTGGAAGATAAGTACGAAGAAGACAAGGTTAACCTGGTTAAGAAGTACAACGAAAAAGGTTATCGCGATGCCATCATAGTCGCCGACTCGATTACAAGGGATACAATTAATAACACGGTTCATCTGAAATACTGGATTGATGAGGGAAGACGTTATTTTTTCAGAGGCATCCGTTGGGTGGGCAACACGGTTTATACCGATGTTCAGCTAAACCGTGTTCTTGGAATTAAGAAGGGTGATATCTTCGATCAGAAATTATTGTCTAAAAGACTTACCGAAGACGATGATGCTGTTTCCAATTTATACCTTAACTCCGGTTATCTCTTTTTCAACCTTAATCCGGTTGAGGTGAATGTCGAAAATGATTCTATTGATTTCGAAATGAGAATGGTAGAAGGTACACAGGCCACCATCAATGAAATTGGAATTAAAGGAAATACCAAAACGAATGAGCATGTTGCCCGACGCGAACTTTACACACGCCCAGGACAGTTGTTCAGTAAAGAAAATATTATCCGATCGGTAAGGGAATTGTCTCAAATGGGTCACTTCAATCCAGAAACAATCAAACCCGATGTTGTTCCTCATCCTGAAGACGGAACAGTTGATATCAATTATGAACTTGAAGAGCGTGCCAACGACCAGATTGAACTTTCGGGTGGATGGGGAGCCGGGATGTTTGTCGGTACTGTTGGATTGAAATTCTCGAACTTCTCTGTCCGGAACATCACCAACAAGAAGGCATGGAAACCCCTTCCTACGGGTGACGGTCAGGCGCTATCGCTTCGTGCACAGACAAATGGTTCTTATTATCAGTCGTATAGCTTTTCTTTCACAGAGCCTTGGCTGGGTGGTAAAAAACCAAATTCGTTTACATTCTCCGTTTATTATTCGAAACAAACAAGCGGTAATCAGGACTATAATTATAATGGAAGCTACGGAAGCCAATATGGTGGTGGTGGTTATGGAAGCCAGTATGGAAGCCAATATGGAAGTCAATATGGAAATCAATATGGAAATTATAACCCATACAACTATGAAATTACCGAGAAAATGGGCGTTATTGGTGGTTCCGTCGGACTTGGCTATCGTTTGCAATGGCCCGATAACTACTTCACCGTTTACCACGAAATGTCCTATCAGTTGTATGTCCTCGAAAACTGGAAATATTTCTTCTTTCAGAATGGTAAATCCAATAACCTAAGCTTTAAAACGATATTCGGACGGAGTTCAACGGATAATCCATTGTACACTAAAAAAGGTTCGGCCTTCTCTTTAATGGTGCAATTTACTCCGCCTTGGTCCGTATTCTCCAATAAGGATTACAGTGATCCTAAATTAACGCCGGAAGATCGCTACAGCCTTATTGAGTTTTACAAAACGGTGTTTAAAGGCGATGTTTTTACACCACTTAGTCCAAATGAAAAATTCGTCCTTCGGACGAAATTCGAAACAGGATTCCTTGGTTACTACAACAAGAATCTCCGTTCGCCATTCGAATCTTTCCGCCTTGGGGGTGATGGAATGTCGGGCTATAGCATGTATGGTAGCGATATCGTTGGATTAAGAGGTTATGAAAACAACTCATTGACACCGGCCAATGGTGGTAATATATACGAGAAGATCACCATGGAATTAAGGTATCCGATTACGATGAGTCAATCGGCTACTATATATGGACTGGGATTTTTGGAAGCCGGTAATTCATGGTACGATTTTACTGATTATAATCCATTTGCAATCAAACGTTCAGCCGGTCTTGGCGTTCGTATCTTCCTTCCTATGTTTGGGTTGATGGGCTTCGACTGGGGTTATGGATTCGATGATGGTTATACCAAAGGAACAGGTGGCAGTCAATTCCATTTTATCATGGGACAACAGTTTTAAATTGAATATCTGCTAACATTATTTAACAGATAACAAGCTTTTCAAAATTTATTTGGTCTGATTTTTGACAACATATTTGGAAATTAACATGAATTGGATATGAAAAAATTAGTACTTATTCTTCTGTTTTTTGCCGTTTCGGTCAGTTTTGGCTTTGCCCAAAAATATGCCTATGTCGATACCCAATATATTCTTGGGAATATACCTTCGTACAAGGCTGCCCAGGAGCAACTGGATAAAGTTTCGCAGCAGTATCAGAAAGAGCTTGAAACGATTCATACTGAGCTCGACAAAATGTACAAGGATTTTCAGGCTGAAGCAGTTTTGCTTTCAGACGATATGAAGCGAAAACGGGAAGATATGATCATTACAAAGGAGAAGGAATATAAGAAGTTGCAGCGTCAGTATTTTGGATCTGAAGGCGACCTGTTTCAAAAGCGTCAGTCATTGATAAAACCAATTCAGGATGACGTGTTTAAAGTAATTCAGGAAATTGCAGAACAAGGGGCTTATTCTATCATTTTTGACAAAGCAGGAAGTCTCTCAATGATCTATACAAATTCGAAGTATGATTTGAGTGATCAGATTCTTCAAAAACTTGGATATAAGAATTAAAGATATATATTTGCGAAATATTTAAATCAAAAACAAACATGAGAAATTTTTTTAAAGTAATAGTTATTTGTTCATTTTTATTTGCAGGTAGTCTTTCTGCCCAGACCGTTAAATTTGGCCATATAGATTTCCAGGCATTGTTACAGGCGATGCCTGAAACTAAAGTTGGTAATGCTGCCATCGAAAAATTTGTGGCCGATTTGGAGTCAAAACTTGCAGCAATGAATAAAGAGTATCAGGATAAAGGTAAAGAGTATGTTGCTTTAGCTCAGGCGAAAGACGCCAACGAAGTATTGGTAAAAGCCAAACAGGACGAAGTACAGAGTATTCAGGAAAGAATGCAGACATTCCAGCAAACAGCTCAGGAAGCCATTGATAAAGAAAAAGCCAAACAATTGCAACCAGTTTACGAAAAAGCGCGCAAAGGAATAACCGATGTTGCCAAAGAACAGGGTTTGATTTATGTTTTCGAGGTAAATGGTGTTTTATATCATTCCGAGCAGTCAGTTGACTTGTTAGCTCCGGTCAAAACAAAATTAGCGATTAAGTAATTTACAATTTTAGCAATTATATAGGAAGGGCGCCGGTTACGGTGCCCTTTTTTTGTGTATGTTTGGATCAATTAATACTTTAAAAGGTGCAGGAAAATTATCATCCCATTGGTATATTCGATTCAGGATATGGCGGTTTAACCATACTGAAATCTATTACGGAAAAACTGCCTCAGTACGATTATATCTATCTGGGCGACAATGCGCGTACTCCCTATGGCTCACGCTCGTTTGATGTTGTTTATGAATATACCCGCCAGGCGGTAATGAAGCTTTTTTCGATAGGATGTCAGCTTGTAATATTGGCCTGCAATACCGCTTCGGCAAAAGCCTTGCGAACGATTCAGCAAAATGATCTTCCGCTATTTGATCCAACACGGCGGGTTTTAGGAGTTATCCGGCCCAGTGTGGAGAAGGTCCCGTCGTATACTAAAACAGGACATGTGGGAGTGCTGGGTACGAATGGAACAGTCCTTTCAAATTCGTATCCGCTGGAGATCGCTAAAATTTCGGGTGATCGTATATTTGTGACGCAGGAGGCATGTCCGATGTGGGTTCCGCTTGTTGAGAATGACGAAACCTGTAATCCTGCAGCCGATTATTTTGTCCGTCAGAACATCGTTAACCTGTTTAGTCACGATCCCGAAATAGATACTTTGATATTGGGTTGTACGCACTATCCGCTTCTTTTATCTTCTATCTTAAAATTTCTTCCGGATGATGTGAAGCTTATTGAACAAGGTCCCATTGTTGCTGAAAGTCTCGCTGAATACCTGGCCCGTCACCCTGAAATGAATGAAAATTGTTCGAAAAAAGGGACTCGCCGGTTTTTAACTACTGAATCGGTTCAGAATTTTGAACCACGTGCAAGTATGTTTCTTGGCAGACCATTAACTGCCGAAAAAATACAGCTTTAAATCAGGGTCTGCTTAAAAAAAATTATCTCATTACAAATTAATGAAATGGGATGGTTTCCAACGCATCCAAATGCATAGAAAAGAGGTAACAATCCACAAAACCTTGCACTTAAAAACTTGAATACACTGATAGCCCCGGGAGGTTTCTGACCGCCCCGGGAGGTTTTTAGCTGCCCCGGGGAAGATTTTTTGCGCCCCGGGCATTTTTTCACCGTCCCGGGAGAGATTTTCATCACCCCGGGCATTTTTTCGTCACCCCGGGCAAATTCTGATTGCCCCGGGGAGTTTTTGACCGCCCCGGGCAAAGAAATGCCGCCCCGGGAGGTTTTTTGCCTCCCCGGGCAAAGAAATGCCGCCCCGGGAGGTTTTTTGCCGCCCCGGTTAAGATTTCGACCGTCATGTTAAACCGGAAATAAATTTTGGTTGTCGGACGAAGCAATTCAATTCACAGTTATGAAAAAAAAGTGGTGTTATGCTTAGCCTGCCTTTACAATATTTTCCATCACTTCCCTGTTCTCCTCCAAAACTTCGAGATAGCGAACCTGTGCCATTGTCCTGACGAGGTTGTGGCCTTGATAGTCTGTCTTGTAATAAACATCTCCATTCAGATAATCAGTCATAAACCGCATCGCTTGTTCCCATGCCATATAACGGCACGAAAATGCAAGATTGTCAATCTCAGTCGGGGTGAGGAATACTTTTGCCTCCGATAAATAACCTTGTGCAAATGCTTCGTAAATCTCTTTGTTGAATTCAATTTTCGTGAGATCAGGTTCGTCTTCAGGTGCTTTGTTTCCGAGCGTACGGATGGCATCTCCAAAATCGTAAAGGGCCGAACCTGGCATTACGGTATCCAAATCGATCACGCACAACGTATTATTGTCCTGGTCGAATAGAATGTTATTGATTTTTGTGTCGTTGTGGGTAATCCTCAGCGGAAGCGTTTTATCATCGAGCCACCGCTGCAAGGAGGTCATTTCGACTGCTCTGTCAATGATTTTGCTGATTAATAATTGATTGTCTGAAACTCTTCCTGCAGCATCTTTCAAAATTGACAATTGAAAATCAAACAATCTTGATATTCCGTTGTGAAAATTGGGAATTGTTTCGATGAGTTCTTCACCCGGCAGATCGGCGAGCTGCTGCTGAAAATGGCCGAAAGCCTGCGCTGCACGATAGGCTTGCCCGGGCTTTTGGATATTTTCAACCACCTTACAATCGGCAATAAACAGAAATAAAGTCCAGAAATTTCCTTCGTCATCATTCACAAACATTTGACCATCCTTTGCAGGAATGTAGGTCATTACCTTGCGATCAACCTCTTTTTCACCGGCAGCAACGAGCTTATTCCGGATATGGCCGGTCGTGATCACGATGTTTTTCATCATGCCTGGAACATCCTTGAATATTTTGTGATTTTTTCGCTGAAGCATATAATCGGGAGCCTCAGCCGGAGAAGTTGTGATCAAATAAGTATCGTTGATGTGGCCATTGCCAAACGGCGCAAGCTCTTTGATAACTAAATTGACATCAAACTTGTTGACTAATTCTGAATAGATTGGATTGTTCATGATTGGGGGGTTTAGCTTGAATTTTTTAAAAGGGAAGGAGCTTTTTTCCTTCCCTTCTATTTATGAGTTTATACCCAAAGATCCTTAGGATAGGCGCCCGATTCAATCAGGTCTTTAATTCTTTGTTGTACAAATGGTTTGTCTTCCTTGTAAGTCACACCAAACCAGGGGGAATCACACTGTAATACTTTAGTCCGGATAGCTCCTTTTACAATATTATCATTAATCAGTAAAGGGATGTAATATTCTGATTTTAATTCATTTCCATGGTCTTCAAGAAATTGTTTAAAACCTTCATTCAGGTATTTAAAGACGTTGGGTTTAAGACCCCAGAAATTCATTGAAACAGGCGTATTCTCCTCAAGTTTAAAGCGTTCATCGCCTTCATAATAGAAGATACCATCCTCATCACGTTTGATTTTGGTGCGTTCGACTACTGTGGTCAGGTTTCCGTTTTCGTCTGTATTACAAACTCCGCGCGAAACAGAACCAAATTCCGAAAGTGTGTTGGCTACATTGTAACCCACCATCGAATACTCGTTTTCGTCTGTTGAAGTATTCAAAAAATCGGCCATTACTTGATAGGCTTTGCTACCGTAAAAATCATCGGCATTGATCACGGCCATCGGTTCATGAACAGCGGTTTCCGCCATCATTGTGGCATGGCTGGTTCCCCATGGTTTCTCTCTTCCGGGATGAAGTATCGAGCCTTTCGGTATTTTATCGAGCGATTGGTAAACGTATTCGACTTCAATCCGGCCTTTTAGATTGGGATCGAACCGGGCTTTAAAGGCCTCTGCAAAATCGGTGCGAATTACAAAAACAACTTTGCCAAATCCAGCCCTGATTGCATCATAGAGCGAATAATCGATAATTGCTTCACCATTTGGTCCAACTTCATCGAGTTGTTTCAGACCACCATAACGACTGCCCATTCCGGCAGCGAGTATCACTAAAGTTGGTTTCATAAATCTTTAACATTTAAATTGTCGTGGAAACTTTTCCGGCACGCAAAAATATCTAAAATAACTTTTCGATGTATTTTAGGCACACCTCAATTTTGGGGACTATTCCGATTCCTTGTACCAACCGGAATACATATGGTAGTTGTTGGCGATGCGGTTAATTTCGCCTTCAAGTAATTCAGGACTCATTTCTTTTATTTTCTTTGCCGGCGAACCTGCATAAACAGAACCTGATTCAATAATAGTTCCTTTAGTGACAATCGCACCGGCTGCAACTATCGAATTACTATTGATAACAGCATCATCAAGAACGACCGCGTTCATTCCAATCAACACATTATCATGAATTGTGCAACCATGAACAATTGCACCATGAGCGATGGAAACATTGTTCCCAATATTTGTCGGGGATTTTTGGTAAGTGGCATGTATTACTGCATTGTCCTGAATATTAACATTATTACCAATCTTAATATAATGAACATCTCCGCGAAGCACTGCTCCATACCAGATACTGCAATTATCTCCTATTGTAATATCACCAATGATTACTGCGTTTTCGGCGAGAAAACAATTCTGACCGAAAACGGGTGTTTTTCCGCGAAGCGATTTTATTAGAGCCATTCGTTTAAATTGTTTTAATTTGTACTTCAAAATTAGTAATTATGTGGCGAATTTAGCAGGATTAAACCTGATTCGAATTTTAAAAGTCATATTTCATCCAAAACTGGTTAATGAATTAACTATAAAAATTCCATATTTTATAATAGATTGTAACGAAATTGTTCTTTAATTTGTATACTTGTAAGTAAAAACGCATAAAAATATTATTTTTATCATCATGATTGAAACAAAGATCATTGAACTGGAAGAGGTTGCGATCCGGTTTTCGGGCGACTCCGGAGATGGAATGCAGTTGACAGGCGCACTTTTTTCGGATACTTCGGCATTATTTGGAAACGACATTTCAACTTTTCCTGATTACCCATCAGAGATCAGGGCGCCGCAAGGAACTGTTGCCGGGATTTCAGGATTTCAGGTTCAATTTGGCACAGGGAAAATAACCACTCCGGGCGACTTTGCCCATGTGTTGGTCGCTATGAATCCTGCTGCAATTAAGGCAAATGCCGGATTTGTCCGCCCCGGGGGGACAATTTTCTACGACAGTGATAGTTTTACCCAGAAAAATTTCGACAAAGCGAAGTTGAAAACCCAGGATCCTTTTGCTGAGTGTAATCTTGAGGATTATTTTAAGGTGGCTGTTCCGATTACCACACTCACAAAAGAGGCATTGAAGGATCTTGATATCGACAACAAGAGTGTTCTTCGAAGCAAGAATATGTTTGCCCTTGGTTTAATTTGCTGGGTCTTCAGTAAACCACTCGACTACATTGAGAAATTCATTACAAAGAAATTTGCAAAGAGTTCTGTTGTTGTGGAGACAAATCTTCGGGTTTTACATGCCGGTTGGAATTATGGATTAACGTTGGAGCATTTGACTCCGCAATATGTCGTTCATCCTGCTGAGATTGAAAAAGGAACTTACCGAAATATCAACGGAAACCTGGCTACGGCATGGGGCTTATTAGCTGCTTCGCACAAGGCAGGTCTTGAGTTGTTTATTGGCTCTTATCCCATTACGCCGGCAACAGACGTTTTACAGGCACTTGCCGACCGGAAAGATCTTGGTGTTAAAAGTTTTCAGGCGGAAGATGAAATCGCCGGAATCTGTACCGCAATTGGTGCCTCATTTGCCGGAAAGTTTGCTGTCACATCTACTTCTGGACCTGGTTTCGCACTCAAAGCCGAAGCTTTAGGCTTAAGTGTAATGGCAGAATTACCGCTTGTAGTCGTAAATGTTCAGCGTGGCGGTCCTTCAACAGGACTTCCAACAAAAACCGAACAATCGGATCTTCTTCAGACTTTATATGGTCGTAATGGTGAATGTCCGTTGGTTGTGATTGCGGCATCAACTCCTTCCGACTGTTTTCACTATGCATATATGTCTGCAAAAATAGCGCTCGAACGCATGGTTCCTGTGGTTTTATTGACGGATGGATTTCTCGGAAATGGTTCAGAACCATGGAAGATTCCTAAATTTAGCGAGTTACCTTCGATTACACCCCGGTTTGCGAAAGATCCGGCAAGTTATAAACCCTATGGCCGCGACGAAAAAACACTCGCACGCGAATGGGCGATTCCTGGAATGCCTGGTTTCCAGCACCGGATAGGCGGCCTTGAAAAAGATGCCAACGGGAATGTCAGTCACGATCCGATTAATCATGAGAAAATGGTTATGATTCGCGAAGAAAAAGTAAACCGTGTAGTAGATATGATACCTGATCTGGAAGTATATGGAGATCAGCAGGGTGATTTGTTGGTTGTGGCTTGGGGCGGAACCTAT
>JAAFHB010000390.1 GCA_010906965.1 Mariniphaga sp.
TAACTACAAAATTTCAAAGAACTATTATTGCTAAAAATCCAATAAAATAAGGACTTTTAGATATCTTTGTTAACTAAACGACATTGTATTACAATTTGATAAAGACTTTGCGTTTGTAAAGAAAAAAACAGATGCCCCACATCATGGCCCAAACCGTAACTGTCAACGCCATTTCAATTGTCAATTCATTGAAGATACCGAAAAGGGCAGTGATAAATGGTTTACCAATGGCTCTCAGCCATTCATTGCCTCCGGTATGGGCAAACAGGTAGATAAACAGTGGATTCATCCCTACAATCGCAAAAAATAGCGCAAATTTTTTGTAATTCATCACATCAATCAACCAGTATGAAACAGACAAAGCGATAAGACACCACCCACCGCTTACAATCACAAAGGAACTTGTACAGATGTGTTTTATGATCGGAATATATGAACTCATGCCATAACCGACAATCAAGCCGATGATCCCTGCAATTGCCATTGTCTGAATCTTTTTGCGTGGTTTCCATTCGTTCATCAGAATCATTCCGGCAATTACGCCCCAAATGGTGTGCGCTGTTGTTGGGATGGCATTGAATGCTACCCAGCTTCCTCCGCTTAAACTACCTGTCAGTGCAAGATCAAACCATGATCCAAAGTTTTGATCGGGTGTAAAAGGCTGATTGAAACCTTCCACACTCCAAAATCTGTAAAGCAGATCGGAAGCAAGGATCAGCAGAAACGAAAACAGCAACTGCCATTTAACTGCTTTTTGCATGATTAAGAAGGCAATCAGATAGGTGACTGAAAGTTGTGCCAGAACATTTGTGAAATGGAATGTGATTTTACCGGGGCCAATACAGTATAATGCCCAACCCAAAAAAAGCAGCAACACCGATCGGGTCAATGCATGACGAAAGGTTTTATTCCAACTGTCGCCTCTGTTCCACCTGCGGGTCATTGAAAATGGCATGGCGACACCAACAATAAACATAAAGAAAGGCTGAATTAAATCCCAGAAATGGAGTCCTATCCAGTCAACATGATGGAGCTGCCGGCCAATGGCAGAAATGAAAGTCCCATCCATTGCCGGATCAACCATCGTACTGAAAAAACCTGAAAACTCACCGACAAGCATAAACATCGTAAATCCTCTGAAAAAATCGATTGAGAGTATTCTTGTTTGATCCGGATTGGGATTGACTGTATTACTCATCTATTTGAATTAGTGTATGTTAATGATGCAATCAATAGTAAATCAGGTAGTAGACCAGTGAAATCGATTTTTTTCTTTTTGAGTTTAGTTCAGTACCTGAAGTGGTAAAAATAGTAAGAAATAACATAAAATAGGGGTATTCAATAAATTAGTAATAAACAATTTTTCCGAAGTCTTGAATTACTTGCAATCAACTAATATTGAATATTTTTAAAAAAAACATTGTCAAAGGATTAATCTTCAATAAAATGATGCCGGTTTATAATCCAAGTTCCGCCCTGCAATTGGTGCACAACTGCAGATTTTTTTGATCAATATCTTCGACGTATGTGCTCGACCTCATTACACAGGCCTGGTTGCGGCAGTGTATCAGTCCGAAGGTATGACCAAGTTCATGTATTACCTCTTTTTTGAAACGATCCAGCAGAAACTGATTATCTCCTGTCATTCCATATCGTTCATTATTAAATCGGTAAAGTGAAGCAATGCCACTCCGGCCACCTAAAAAAGCCTGACCGAAAATAAACGTAAGAATTGGAATAAAAAGATCTACATTAAATAATCCAAGTGTCTTTAAAGAATCGGAAAACGACATGGAATCGACCAGCTTTAACAAACTGTTACCATTGTATTGTCGACGAGACTGATCAAAAAACTCACTCAAATCAACATGACCTTCTTTAATATTTACCGAACAGCGAAATTCATTTTTCACCGCTTCAGCAGTATTCTCAAGAAGTTCCTTCTCAAAATAGCCAAAAGAGATTAAAGTGATGTTTGGCAGACTCATTATACATTTTTATTGATCTGAGGGTTTTAAGTCGTACTTCTTTATTTTATGGTAAAGCGTTACCCTGTCGACCTTTAGTGCTTTGGCTGTACGGGATATATTCCAACTGTATTTATTTAGAATTTGGAGCACAAATGCTTTTTCGAAATCATCGAGACTTTCCGCTGAACTGCTTACAATTGTTTTCTCCAACGGGAGATCCTTTAAACTAATCTTCTTGCCGTCGCCAACAACAATTGCCCGTTCAATCATATTTTCAAGTTCGCGAATGTTCCCTGGAAAGTTAAACTCCTGAAGACGTTTCATCGCAGTAGTATCTATTGAAGCCTGTGGTTTATTCATTGACACACAGTACTTTTTGATAAAATAATCGACAAGTAACGGAATATCCTCCTTGCGATCGCGTAACGGTGGAATTTGAATGTTAACGACGTTTAACCGGTAATAAAGATCTTCTCTGAAAGTACCATTTTCTACCATACTTTTCAGATCCTTGTTTGTAGCACAAATTACCCTGAAATCGGAGCTAATCTCTTTATTACCACCAACACGCATAAAAGTTTTCGATTCTAAAACCCGCAGAAGTTCTACCTGCATTTTGGTGGATATCGTCGCAATTTCATCGAGGAAAATTGATCCGCTGTCAGCCATTTCAAACCTGCCTTTGCGATTATACATAGCTCCTGTAAACGCACCTTTTTCGTGGCCGAATAACTCACTTTCGAGTAAGCTTTCAGTCAATGCGCCGCAATGGACGCTTACAAATGGAAAGAATTTACGCGGTGAATTGGCATGAATTGCTCTGGCAACAAGCTCTTTACCTGTTCCGCTTTCGCCTGTAATGATCACTGAGGAATTGGTTTGAGCTACACTTTCAACTTCACGAAGCATATCTTTCATGGATTCACTGTTACCGATCAGGTCTTCCACGTTTTCCAGAGAGACAACTTTTTTCTTTAAGGTTTCATTTTCGTCTGATAATGAAATCTGTTTGGTTGCATTACGGATTAAATGAGTTAAATCGTCAGGATCAAAGGGTTTTGTTACATAATCATAAGCACCATCTTTGAGCGCCTTCACAGCAGTATCGACGGTCGCAAATGCGGTCATGACGATGACAATGGCGTCTGGTTTGAGCGATTTTATTCTTCTGAGCATTTCGAGGCCATCCATTCCAGGCATTTTAATATCGGCAAGGATAATGTCGAATTGGTCAGATTCAAGTATTGTAAGTGCTTTCTTGGCATTTTCGGCACACTCAACGCGAAACCCGTCTTCGAGAAACCAGTTGAACAACGAATCTCTTACGGATTCTTCATCATCAACGATCAATATTGATATCTTTCTCACCATTTAGTTTCTTATTAATTTCTAATTATAGGTAAAGTTACATATTCAAAAAATAAGTTGTTGACGATTCCTGGATGCAAGAGAGGTACAAAAACAATAAAATACGGATCTTTTTGCAAAACAGGAGCCTGACAAATATTGCTTGAATCGTTATGTCTCAAAGATAAAAAAATTCTGCTTTGTGAGAGCGTTGGTTCAGATGTAGCTAAATATTATTTCCTTTTTAAAAATTGGTCATTGTCAATCGAAACTTAACCTGACTATGGTTT
>JAAFHB010000051.1 GCA_010906965.1 Mariniphaga sp.
TGATAAAACAAGTGATATTCGCCTTCGAAATAAACCATTCCGTTAGGATCGTTCATCCAATTGGCTTTGGGTGAGAAATGAATTTGAGGGCGATACCTTTCGGAATAGTAATCCGATGCCGGAATTTTACCTGCTGATTTTTTACCAGACTGAAATCCGCAAGAGGAGAAAATTAAACCTAAAACAAACAGACTGAGCACACTTTGGTTACACTTAATCATAGCTTTTAATTTGACTGAATAAACTTATATTCTGTTGTTAATAACCAGGGTTTTTAATCAGTCCCGGATTAACATCTGTAGCAACCTTCGGTATTGGGAATAGCAAATGTTTTGGATCGCTAACGCCGCTCCATCCCTGAACAGCATTAAGGAATGTTCCAAAGCCAATGTTATTGTTATTTAAACCCAATATTCGCAAAACTGAAAATAAAAATCAAAATGAGCCGGAGAACTGCAATTATTATTCGAATTTGATGGGTTTATATTTTTTAAACTCGTGAAAAGATTGATCAATTGGTGTCCATGCCCATTTGACCATCTTGCCACTGTCGTAATCAAGCCTGTAAAAATTAGCATTCCAGACAGTTCCGCTTACAGGAGGAACGTTTGAAAGAGGATTGAACAATTCATACGGGAAAAACAGTTCTGCGCTCCATGATTTGATCGTACCACCAGCCTCCATTTTACCACCTTCGATATGAACTTTCTTTACAACCCGTCTTTCATTTTCATAATGCCATGGAATCCAGCCATGTATTTTGCCATTCAAATTGGGAATGATCAGCACAAGCTCCTTGTTCAACTGGTTGATTTCGTATTCAAAATAGAGCGGGATCTTTGGATCGGGATGAAAAAACACTTCAAATACATCGCCGTTGTAAAGGTTTCCAAAATCCTCATCAAATTTTGTGGTTATCTTATCGTCCTTTCCCTCAAAAATCAAATAGATTCCCTTGCCGGAGTACAATATTTTAAACCTGCACGGATATTCTTCCCCTTCCGGATCAAGCTTCGTCAACTTATTCCAGGTGGCTTTATCCCATTCCGAATTACTGCCATTTCCGGTAATGCTAAAATCAGAACATTTTTTAACCGGCAGAGGTTGAAGCGTCGGTGGGATTTCGGCAGAAGCAAAATCAAATGAGTACAGACAAACCACCAAAGCACCTATTAATAACGCGTGTAGTTTCATAACGCTTCTATAATTATTGTTGATAAGATCTTTTGAATGAATAAATTACTATTAGCTCATACGATCCTTTATAATAATCCTATTTCTATTTGTCAGTAGCATGTTTGCCGGTTTCCCTTCCTTCCCAACCGCTTTTACCTTTGTCAATAAAAATTTCGGTAACCGTCTTTGAAACACGGTCATCGACTTCTTCAACCAGTTGGATTCTTAACGGATTGGTCAATTTCTTCTGCAATTCGATAACAGGGGCATAAGGTTTTGCACCCTTATCGGTTTCATAAATCAGGTAAGCCCATTTTTCTGAAAAAATATTTCCCTTCATTGCAGGAATCATCTGTTGCATATTCGACGAGAGAAAACTCAACGACAGCGCGCGGGCCCAGTAAATCCATGGACCACCCGTAATATAAAAGAACGGATTAAGCAGCCGTGGCGAAGATTCCAGCCCTGCATTGGCATAACTTAGCTGAATGCCTGCGAAGCCGACTCCCGTCTTCTCGTTGTAGAAAGTAATCCATGGAACATCAGCCTCCATTTTTAAATCGGTCAAATCGGGCATCTGGGTTACATCATAATTAATCACTGAATCTCTCACCACGTCGTACCATGCAGCATGGGTAATCAATTCCCGTTTGATTACAATTTCTCCATTTCGCAAAGCGAGACAATGAACTGTCTCATTGATACGTAGAACCGATGAGCTGATAAAATACGGCTTGCCCGGATAAAATTCATACCTTACCGAGGCATCGACCTGCGGTATCTCACGCAGATTTCCCCAAACCTCGCTTGATGCAAGTACAGGTCCAGAAAAGGATTTCATATTCTGTGGTGGCTTCCAGTCCGACGTATGAGTCCAGGGCGTTGGAGGTGTATAAATTTCCGGATTCCAATGAATGGCTCCATTTGTTTCCTTCCGGTGATACAATGGGAAATCGGGTCGTTTCTTTAATGATATCTGGTCAAGATGTCCTGAATTAGGATGTAAAACTACCGAAATTAAATCATTGTCAATCTGAAGTCCCGGAGCATCACCCTGCATATGAAGGTCTGTTATATAAGGCTTTGCCATTGCTGCATCATTGTTATAATAGACCAGAAAAACACGGCTACTTTTGGCTGGCACATCAGCAAGAAATGCCAGGCGGGCTGTAACCGTAGGAAGCCAGATTGGAACCTGACGAGTGGGTTTACCATTCGCATCGGGCGCCAGATCATCTTCTTTCAGGTACTCTTGAATATCGAAAACCTGGCATGGAACCTCTGTCAATTGATGGGTTTCGGGATCAACGGAAACCACTCGTACTTCGCGTTTCAGGTCCTTTATCTCATCAGGATAAAAGGCAAGCAATACCTCAACTGGTTCTGCCTTCCTTGCAATGCCTGCTGTTTCGCTTAATACAACTGATTTATATTTTTTCCATGCCGGATCAAAAGCTTCAGAACCCTGTGGTGCATTAATAGTCTTTGAAGCTGAAATAAAGAGATCATTATCAGAATTCTTCGCCTCTTTTTTCATCCTTACGGTAACTTTAACATCGTATTTCATTCCGGGTTCCCATTTTACCCAACCTATCACATACGGATGATTATAAATGGAATTATCCTGTGAAAGACCTGCCCCGGAAGGTGGACGATGGGTTAAGACCGGTTTATTCAAATCTTCTGTATCGGTTTCCTTATGCAGATTTGTGAACCGAAGCGTCTTTCCGTTTATGGCGACTTCAACTTCCATAATAGACGGATACGGAAGTTCAAGTTCAGCTTTTACAAAGTAGAATGGAATTGCCGGGCACGGATATCCCAACTCCACCCTACCAATTTTCAATTCTTGTTTAACGGCACTGAATCCGTTTATGGTACCCAGCAGCAAGAGGATCAGAAATGTGAGACTCCTCATTAAATAATTGTTCTTCATAGGTATATATTTAAATTCTCAGTTTGAAAATGCAATATTATCGTTCAGAAATCAAATTTCTTTTTCGCAGTTCTTTCACCCCATTTTCCCAAGGACCGCCAGCGCCCCATATATAGTAAGAAAAATACATCGTACTTTTCTGCGTGATTGGTACCCACGGCTGAAATTCAGTGTAGTAATAGTGCGCATCGCCATTGCTTGGATGGTTCATCCACATATGAAGGAAATGTGGTTGGTTTACAGGATAAGCTCCAACAAATGTAATATCTTCTTTTTCATCATACCCGGCATTCCACCCCTCTTTCAATGTGAATAAATGGCCGTAATATCTTTCCGGTTTCATTCGATATTGCTCCAAACCATCAACTGTCGGAACTGTAAACACATCTTCAGTCCCATGAACGGCACCCAATTCAAGTATAGGTTGCGGCCCAATTACATTTGCTTCCGGATTCTTGAAGGTCAATGCGAATCTTATTTCAAGCAAGGGGAAATTGCCATAAAGCGTAAATGTCTTTTCGAGCCTGTTCCCAAAATAATCTGCCACCATTTTTACCTGTACAAAATCGCCTTTGTCCTGAATCAGCGTGGCATCATACACCTTATGCGTCTCCATACTTCCCTGACCAAGAAAATCTTCAAATCCCCCGTAAGGGTAATAACCTCTGTCCCTGAACGGACGTCTGTCATCAATTGATTTTTCCGGCCAAAGTTTGAAAAGTAGATTATCCTTTCTGCTTTTTACAATATATTCGATGACCCGCGCTCCGGTCGACAACAGTGTTACCTGCACGCTGTCATTTTCGAGTCTGAATTCATTCACACCATCGCTGTTCAAATCGACAGCATAGGCACGCGCTGCACCTTCAGCTTTACCAACACCTAACTGACTTGTTGTTTCAACTCCCAAAGCTGAAACTTTCACCCAATAATCTCCGGCAGCCAATTTAAGGTCAAAGAGCATATCCTGATATTTACCCAGCGTAGCCGTATTATTTTGATTCGCAGTGAAAACAGCTTTCCCAGGTTTCTCTTTTGCAAATACCTGCACCTGCACCGGAAAAGGGACACTACTTGAAAAATTATGAATACTGACCGGGTATTTCACGGCTGGAGCATGACCATAAAGTAACCGATGAACCGAAATTGCTGGCGGCATATCAAGAATCGCCATCGTCATTTTCTGCTTGTCACTCCATTTAAAACCAGCAACAATTGGATTGGTAGTATTCATCCCGCTGGCCAGAGGTCGAATCTTTATGACGATTGTTTTAGAACTATTGGCAGGTAAATTTAATGCAGAAACAATTGGTTCATCTGCCTTTACTTCGGGGGGAAGCTGAATATTCAAATTCCCTGAAACGGCATGTGAATAGGTATTCGAAATTGTAACACTTAGATTATAGTCTTCAATTCCAGCCTGTATATCAATTTTATCGCCAAAATAATCTTCCAGGTAAATGCGGTCCAGCAATAGCATCTGCAAAGCATTTCGATAAAGTGATGGCCCCATCATTTTACCCTGACTCAAAATAGCAACCTCTCTCCTATCCATGATGGCTCCCCACATTAAATCGCGGGTCAATTTTTCTCCTTTTTTGATGAATAAAACCATACTTGGAATCAGGTCACCTTCGAATGAACCAGTATTGGAAATAAAAGGGACATTCTCGTTATCAATCTGTTTCTTATTTCCTTCGGTCGCAATGTATCCGTCGTAATGATAAGGGTCACTTTCAGCATCATAGACCGGTCTGAAAACATATCCGTTTTTATCATGCGCATAATCAATCCACGATTGTTTGGTAATCATATCCTGTACCTGCAATCCCTTATAATCTTTACAACCATAGATTGGTGAAAATCCAACATCGGCAACAACAGGCAGATTGGCTTTACTCATCCAACCGGCCAATTCATCTTTCATCCAGAAATCCATGTATCCGCTAAATACAAACCAGGTATTTCCTTCGTTCATCCCCTTTCCGATCAGTTCGAGCGGGTGTCCTTGCACACAAGTCACACTTTTTAAAAGAGTTTCGGCACCAAACATCCCCTTATGAAGATCGTATTCTGCAAGGATTTTCTTCGTACTTTCAAGAAGTTCTTTTACCTTTTTGAGTAACGAACTATCTGTTGACGACACTACAAAAATTTTCTTTGCACCGTTTTCAAGATAAAAAGCATTGACCTCTTTAAAATCAACAGATCCATACTGATAGCTTTTCAATTGCTTTTTCAATAAACTATCCGGGACGTATTTCTCCATCAGCTTTTTCCCCGCTTCCGAAGCAGGATCTGTGAAAACCAGGACATTGCCTGAACTGATTGATTCTTCCAATTCCTTTAGGGCAGGAGTTTCGATGGTTAGATATGCACCTGAAAACAAGCCACTCAGGAACCCTTCCTGAACCGATAACCCGGGAACCTGCATGTCTTCAGCTATATCAATTTTACTTTGGGAGATATTATTTCCGACATTAGGAATGCTCATTTTAAACAAATTCCCGTAACGGATCCACTCCTTGTAATCATTGTGCCAGTAATTTGTATATCCATTGAACTGGACATTCGTACGAATCGCATTCTCCAGCGGACCGGATGACCCCTTAAATGAATAATCATTTAATTGTTGGGCATTAGCGGAACCTGTAATCAAAAAACAAAATACCATTAATAACGAAATTGTACTCCAGGTTGAAGTTTTCATAGTTCATTAATTTAGGAATTGAATATTCTTTTTACACGCTACTTTGGATTTTTAGTTGGTATCTGTGATTCCAATATACGTGGATCACCAAACATTAGATTCAGGAAAAAGGTAAAACGGTCATTTTCGACCATCTCAGTTTGAATGATTCCAGCTTTTGCAAGGTCGCCAGTATAAACAGCATCACACCACTGAATACTTTTGGATAAAGGATTCTTTACAATTAAATCGTTCATTATCTTATCACCTTCGCGTGTATCACCCGCCTCTTTTAACAGCCAGGCCGTCAGAAAGTCGTTTTCGTTGAATGATAAGTTCTTAAGAACCGCATCACCTGCAATTTTGTTCTGCATCTCACCGGCTGACCGACTATCTTTTAGTTTTTTATAACATAGAAGTGAGACAAAATCTTCAAGCCGTTCATCTGGTGTATAGGGTTTCCCCACTCCCAGATTTTCAGGCCATTGCCGGGCATTGCCAATACTTTCGAGTGCTTTCCGGTATTTTTGGGTCTTCATCAAATCCAGTGCATTTCCAATGTTCGCATTCCGCCATAATGTGCGTCCATCGGTGGCTCCTTCGTTCGGCAAAACCTTGATTTTTTGAAGTAAACTCACGCATTCTGAATATTTATGGTTCATTTCCAAAATTTTGGCATAATGTAAACCAAGAATATAGTTTTGTGGATTCTTTTTATAAAAATCACGGCCAAGTTCTTCAGCCTTTGGCAGGTTGCCCTTACCCATGAAAAATTGAGAAGCAAACAAACCGGCGCGCCAGTTATTCCCACCAAATTCCAGCGCTCTTTCAACATCAGATTGACTTTGCTTACTTTCTGCATTAGCAAGTTGGGAACGCGCGATGTAAAACGGAAAGAAATCGGGTTGATTGCCACAACTGTTCCATAAATCAGAACCTTTATTTTCATTACCCGCATTCAGGTAAACAAGTCCGGTGTAATATTTAATTTTCCAGTTATCAGAAATGGATTGCGCCCATTCCAACGGCTTCAGGGTTTCTGTCCTGAAAGGAAATACGAACTCCGGACTGGCTTGAAATGCTTTTGCAATCGTAGCTTTGGCGATATCCTCTTTCCCCAAAAGATGATTCAGATAGCCTTTCCAAAGCAAAGCAACCGGATGATCACCAGGTGCCAGTTCAAGAATCGTCAATGCATCTGTCAATTGCCCGTTCCGGTAATACCACATGGCGTATTCAAGATAAGTTTCATGTGGCATTTCGCTGGTAATATGGTTTTGAACCTGCGTTTTATTCTCAGAAGATGATTCTGCCAAAAATCTTTCAAACCGGATAAAATGGTTTAATGGGTCCTTTAATTCTAAATTAGTTAATTCATTATTTGCCTCTTTAAGCATCCCAAGTTTTCGGAGACAGAAAATCTTTGCTTGAATGGCATCTGATCCCAATTGGTTATACAACAGGCTTTTGTTAATATACGAAAGAGCTTTCCGGAAATCATTCCTGCTTAGAAAAATCGAAGCGAGCGCATTATAAGCCGCACTTCGTTGCGAAGTACCGGCAGAAGCAATTGAAAAACCATCAATGGCTGTAGTTGTATCACCCAGGGCCAATCCTGCCAACCCAAAGATCATATTGGCATCCGCATCATACGTATCAACTGAAAGTGCTTTTGATGCAAATTCCAGCGCTGTAGAATAGCCTGTTTTGCGGTAAGCAAGGTTGGCCATTCCTGTCAATGCGGGTACAAACCAAGGTTCGACTGCCAACGCCTTTATGTATTCCGCCCCTGCTGTTTTATACAACCGTTGCCGTTCCTGTTCTTTGCCTTTCGTGTAATGACCATATGCCGTTTCCCAATTAAAACCAGCAGGGGATTCAACCGGACGTTTAAGCAGGTATTTATCCCGGTTGGTTTCGAATAGCAATTCATTTTTCAACCAGACGCTTAGGTTATTATTGGTTCCTTTTCCTTTATACGCAAATGAATTTGTGAAAACCTGCATCGGATTTGAATGAATTTCTTTCGCGAAAACGACTTCATTGCCGTTCCTGACTTCAATTTGTCCATCTGTTTTCTCATTAGGGCAAAACCATAATTTAACAGTATCTCCTTGTTGCTGAATATTTATAGATCCCGAAGGAAGAGCACTTTTAAGTCCGTTGGTACCTTTAACCGGAAACCAGTATTCAGTCCATTCGTCAGTTGATCCCGAAGCAAATCCCCTGTTTTTGAAAGGGGTATTACTACTCTCACCTGCGGCCTGGTTAAATAACCTGCCCGACTGAACTTCTGTATATTGTCCGTCAGTATCAGTAAGCAATTTATCCCAGATCATTCCCTGATCTGATAAACCCCATATCCAGACTTTCTTACCGGGCTTATCATCATAAGTCGAGTAATGTATAAATCCGAAATCATCGTTATGCCAGTACGCTCCGTAAAAGCCTGTTGCTTCACCAAACACATGGTATGATTTGTAGCTTCCGAAGTTGTTGTTCTCATAAAAATTGATCTTCCGGCCTTGTTCATCCGTTGACCATGGTGAATGTTTCCCATCATGTCCCAGGAAATAATTTCCCGGGAAGGTATACTCCAGATTGCCGGCGGTTTTAATTCCGAGGTTCATCCAATGGTAATACGCTTGTTCGAGCAAGGTAGAATTGTCCCATACAGAACGTGTGGTGAAATAGGCTTTATCTTTGGGCAAATTGACCTCTACGCTCCAGCGTGTGCGTGAAGGAAGGTCAATTGCTCCCACAAAACAGCTAACACTGCCGTCGTCGTTTTTACGGACGACATAATCAACCGGCGAAGAACAAGTTGGTGCATGACCAATTACCCCGAAATTCAACTCAAGTCCTCCGGAAGTCCAGGGTCCGCGCATGGCTACATCACGAAATTTCACGGCATGGTTATAATAAATAAACTCTTTTCCTGTTGATTTCTCAACTGCTCCCCAGATTTTACCGCCAATCTCAGGTGTGATCCAAAGTTTAATATAATCATTTTCCATTTCTACCATTTTCCAGTCATGCATGAGCCCCTTATCAGAATAACCTTCAAAACGGGAATATGGATAAATTTTCCCAGTTTGGGGTACGGGATCCGGATCTGAAAAAGAATAGGTTACAAGAGGAATTTGCTTTTCGGAAAGTTGCGTTGGCTGGGCAAAAACGAATACTGAGTTTGTTACCAGAATAACAATTATTAGCCAAGCGAGTGATTTTTTCATAGAATAAAAGTAATAGGTTATACTTTACAACATGTTTTGATATTCTAAGGTCTTAAGTTCTTTGGTATAAAAAGTTTGAAATTCCATATTTTGTCAGATATAGCCTAATCAAAACTCTCTGAGAAGCGAACTTATGAAAATATTATAATATTTCACTAAAAAAATAGAAAAAAATAACCAATTGCAAAAACTTGGAGAGTTGTCATTCCGACGAACCACTTTTATTCCTCTTTCCTGATAAACGATTTAAAACTCACAGGGTAAGGAATTCCATACATTGTCTTATACTCTTTCGCAAAATATTCATAATCAATGAACGACTGATTATGGTTTTTTTGTCTGATAAGAGCTTCAATCTTCAATTTAAAAGCTTCTTCATTTAACGGATCTGACTTTAAAATCAAATTTGCAATGCGACGGATCGACTCGGGATTTTTATCTTTTTCAAACGAGTCAGCAAGCAAAAAGAGATAATCAAGCAATGAACTAAGAAACTGACTTTTGAGAGAATCGAGCCAGGGTGTCCGCTCGTCTGCCACAAATACACCCTGAGACAGAATAAGAACAATTTGCTCAAATTCTTCATGGGTGACCGGTTGAAAATCCCCCTTCATCTTTTTAAGCAGGAAATGATAATCACAGAAAATTTCAGGACTCAACTTTATTGTCCAGCTTCCTTCATTATGAGCAATTTTAACACCGCTTATGGCATTTAGCAAATCCCTTAATTTTTTAATATTAACATTCCTGTTATTCTTGGCACTTTGCGGAGAATGATACATCCAGTGAATGCCATTTAATTTCTCGTTGGTTATACCATTTTCTTTCGTTCCCAATAGAAAAACCGATAAAAACAGATGCCTCAACTTTGATGAAAGAAGATGGCTAATTTCTATACCTTCAGCATCATAAATGCGAAATTCCCCAAATAGGTAAATAGCATTTTTCCTTGGTAATACCTGATGTTTCTTAGTTGAATTTTCTGTTCTGAACGGTGTTTTATCGCTCAAAAAAGAATTCATTTTTTGCTCTTCCTCAAAATCTTCTTCTGCCCTGTGAAGTTTTTTCAAAAGGAGAAAAAGCAAGTAAATCATGATTAATGAGAGTATTGCAACTATCCAATAAACTGGCTTTATCCAAACTCCGGGAGTTGACAAAATAGTTTTGAATGTAGACGACATCAAAGAGCGATTTACAGGTGGGTATGTAAGTGAATAAATTTTATAATTGGCAGAATCTCTTCCTGCCTGTGTTTTAATCACCGCAAAAAATTCCTGCGTCTTTCTGAAAAAGAAGAGGGAAGCTTTTGATCGCTCTTCATCAAAATAAAAATGAATGGTATCGCTCACAACGGAATATCCGGCATTTTCGAGCGAGATACGATAAAGTTTAAGATAAGTACCATTTAGAAAAGGAGGGAAACCAAGTACATAAAGCGCAGGGTGTTGCTCTGAAATGGTTGTCGAACCCATCGGAATAAAGTTCTCCGAAACATTCTCAATTTTCCATTTTTTTCGAAGGGTCGAATCGGTGAGATTTAATTGATACAGATCGTACAGGCACTGAGGACCAAGTTCCTGTTGCCCTGAAACATTACCATATCCGCCAAAGATAAGATACTCTCCAGGTCTGTTGGTTCCGGTTACTGATGCATAAGAACGTGGTTCCAATTTGTCACCCTTTAACAAAACCTGATTCCAACTCTTTTCCGGAATACTATAGTGCATTAGCTGGTCAAAATACCTGTAGCTGCGGTATCCTCCTACGGAATATGTAGATCCCGATTTGTCATTCATAAAAAAAGTAGAATTAACAAACTGAGCAGTTTCGATGTCCGGAACCGATTTTTCCCATTCATTTTTTCCTTCGTCATACACATTAACATGCTTTGGAAGAGAACCTATACAGTATATTTTCTTTCCGGAATAAAAGTATGATTCTGATTTTAAACTGGACGGTTTGACATTATTTACTATTTGCTCGCTGATTTCGGAAGTGATTATATCATAAGAAACAATCCGATGCTTTCCGACAAAGATTATCCGGTTCCGCAACGTATCAAAAGTAACCCCGGAGGAAACATCAAATCGTATTTCATCTTTTTTGGTCCAGAAAAAATGATTATTTATGAGCCAGGTAGGGTTTGATGCATGAGCAGTAAAATTCCCTTCAAGATCAGTTGCCTCATTCCCTTCGCATTCATTTAAAAGCCAATTATGGCGTGATTTTCCAAGGTAATCAGCAATCCGAATATTACGAATTGCCATTTGGGGAACATCTGTTGTCGGAAAATAGTTAGATTGGTTAGCCCCAAAACAGAAATTAAGCCGACGAATTCCACTTAGATCTACTGTATCATCAGAGTAAATGATATCCCCCAAATTACATTCAACTTTCCCCGTCCTTAAATCAAACGCCAGACTTAGGTGAAGCCAGTTATTTCTGACCAAATCTCTCTCGGCCAAAGCGATATTAATCATCGTTGGCTGGCCGTTTACAACGAGCTTCAATACTGCCAAAGTACTACTTTTAGGCATGTAAACAAGATCGATATTGTGATGCAACTTGTCGAATATACGGAAGATATAACCAAATTGTTCGCGATTCCAAATGGCAAAATCAAATTCCAGACTAAATTTATTTCGCACAGTAATTGGAGAATCTGGTGTGAGATTCAATGAAGTTCGCAGCTCTTTTGGCTGAGGAGCAGCAGTAAAAAGCAACCCTGTGTGGTAAAGATTCTGAGAGGATGTTTTATTCGACAATAAAATCAGAAGAACCAGTCCCAAAAATATCCACGACCGATTATTCATATTCGACCCAATTAGTTGTTTATAGATCCTTGATTTAGGGTCAAAATTAGAAATTAATTCCTATATTAATCGTCTACTAATCCCCCGTTAATCGGTTAAAACGGAATAAGCCCTTAAATGTTTCGATTTTTTAAATAATTTTAAAATGGAACACGTTATGGAGGCAGCATTCATCTGTTAGACATGCTATATTGAATAAACTAATATTTTTCAAGCTTGTCGTACCAGTTTACTTTCAGCAAAATGGAAGTTAACAGAAAAACAGCCAATGCAATGGTCATGGAACCAAACTCCCGAATAACCAGGTAAATGGGCATAACTACCATTGTCATTTGCCAGGCAATACCAATTACACAGTTCATCATATCGCGTTTAAAGTCACTATTCTTTTTAAAGTCAGGTTGCTCCACCTTTACCTTTTCGTAAATAGGTCGCCAAAATCCCCACGGGCGCACACTTGAATAGAATTTCTTAAGTACCTCTTCGTTATCAGGTTGTGTCAACAAACTTCCGGCTACAGATCCGATCGACGAAATCAATAAAATAATCGGGAAAGAATTGAGTGCTGAAATATCAGGAAAAAAAAAAAGGTATAAACGACGAAGCGACTAACCCTGTAAGCATTCCCCCAAAATAACCATATCCGTTGAAGCGCCACCAGATCCATTTTAAAACATTAGCCGCAGTATATCCACCATATAAAGATGAAACAATCCATTTTGTCATCGAATCAATTGAATCAATAAAAAAACCAAATACAATTCCAATTGTAACAACAACAAGCGATACGAGGTAACTCATGTTGATATATCGCTTGTTTGAGGCATTGGGGTTAATGAATTTTTTATAAATATCGTTTACAATATATGCTGGTCCGGCATTCACATAAGCGGCATATGTCGACATAAATGCAGCTATTAATCCGGCAAGTAATAATCCCAATAAACCGGTAGGTATAAAATTACTTACAGCATAAGGCAAAACCATTTCGAAATCGATATCAGGACCCATGGCAACCAGTTTTGGGCTGAAGTAAACAAGCACCAGAACAGTTAAACCGGCGACCATAAAAAAGCGTGGGATAAATAATACAAGGGAAGTAAAGCCTGTCATACGAGCGGCATCACGGGGGCTTTTGGTAGAAAGTATCCGTTGCAAATCATAACTTGGAACGGGTCCGGCAATACTTGCCAATATCCCTTTAAAAATCATGATCATGAAAATTATGGAAAAATACTCATAGCCATCAATCTTAATTTTATTTGTAACAGATGGGATCAGGTTACTCCAATCGAGGTTTAACTTCCAGCCGAAAAACAAGTCCTTCCACCCTAAAGGAATTACTGCATTTAACTGTTCAGCAGTTACAAGATTCATTGCAATAACCCCAACTATAAAGCAGGAAACAGTCATCACAAGGAACTGCATGATTTCAGTAGCTACAACGCTGTACATCCCCCCTTTTATAGCATATATAGAGGTGAAGCACATGATTAACAGGGCATACATATTCTCAGAAGAGATGACTGTTGACCCGATTTGTGTAGTAAGATCCCACGGGAAAAATGAAGTGGCAAATTTCCCAATGCCTGCAAAAGTGTAGGCGATAAAACCAATTACGCTGATAATGGCAAAAATCACTACAATAATATGGGACAACCGACCCCCTCTATCTTCATCAAATCGTGTTCTCAACCATTCAGCACCTGTCATGACATTCGAGCGTCTTAACCATGCAGCAAGGAAAACCATCAGGAAAATCTGGTTCCAGATGGGCCACATCCATGGCATCCAGGCACCTTTGAGTCCATAAACAAAAAGGATAGAAACAAACCACATGGTTCCGGTAATATCAAACATTCCGGAAGCATTCGAAATGCCCAAAATATACCAGGGGATGCTCCTGCCACCAAGGAAGTAAGAATCGAGATTTTTGCTGGCACGCTTCGATATCAGAAAGCCAATAAGTATTGTTAAAACCAGATAACCGATTACTATACCAATATCCAAAGGTTGTAAATTCATAATTCAGCTATTAGGTTTATCCCAATTACAAAGTCCGGCTTTTGAATCGAAAAAAGTAAATTCAATATGCGGTGCACTTAAAAACCAGAAAATACCCTTCTACATAAAATTGTA
This sequence comes from Mariniphaga sp., assembly GCA_010906965.1. Classification (GTDB taxonomy): domain Bacteria; phylum Bacteroidota; class Bacteroidia; order Bacteroidales; family Prolixibacteraceae; genus JAAFHB01. The sequence goes on from JAAFHB010000051.1 coordinate 13,990, forward strand.
AAAGGGTATTTTCAAATTTATTGTTAAAAATCAATATTAAAAGTTAGAAACAACACCAGTATCCCACCATAGACGGGTGCTGATAAGGTCTGGTCCACCAAGTTTTGTGGTTGCATCAGCAACGCCTGGAGCATTACCGGTTCTTTCACCGTTAGTAAATGGCATCCTTTTTATCCACTGATCAGCAGGAATAACGCCCCAGTCAGGGCTGCTGTCATTCTTAGCAACACGAGGTATCTTAGGATAACCTGTCCTTCTGAAATCGCTCCATGATTCAAGCGCATTGGTGAAATTATTGATCCATTTCTGTGTCATAATTTTTTCCAGTTTCAATTCGTTGCTATCGCCTGCATTCCAGGCAACTGTTATTGTCGAAGAGGCGGTAAAATTATTCCTTGCATCTTTTGGATCAACATAATTAATCGGCATGCTTGTTGCATCTGCCAGATAAGCATCCACACCTCCAGCACCCCAATCAGCAAAGGAAAGCTTGACACCATCTTCATAATTGGTTTTCGCATCACCTGCTCCGGCCCAACCCCTAAGAGCGGCTTCGGCTTTCAAAAAACTTACTTCAGCAGCAGTGATTGATCTTCTGTCTTGTACAGTTTGAAAATCATCTGAAACCCGCGAATAAGGTACCCTATCGATTTTTGCTTGTGTATAAGCACCATTGCGGATTCCTTTATAGGCATATACCGAAAGGGAAGCGTCCTGCTTTAGATTAGGACCCTGGAAATATTTTGAAACCCGTCCATCCTTTAATCCAAGCAGAAAAGATTCCATTACAGCGCCCATTCGTGTATCATCCCATTCAAAGCAAATTACAGCCATATATAGCTTATTGCCCAATAATCCTATTTTAAAGTTATCTCCATTAGCAGTTATCAATCCGGCAGCATCACTCATCGCCTTTTCGCCTTGCGTTTTTGCAAGAGCTGGAGCAACTTTAGATATACGCATTGCCAATCTCAAGCGTAAAGAATTCACAACTTTCATCCATTGTTTAATATCCCCTTTGTAACTTGGATCAAATTTGACAAACCCCTTATAATCTTTATTGGCAGCAAAGTCTGTTTGAACAGAGTCTAACTGTGCAAAAAACGTGTTATACAAATCAGACTCTTTATCGTACAATATGTTATTATCCGTTTTCCCGTAATTGGTATAGATCACCGGACCATGAACCGCAGTCAGTTTTGAAACAGCAAGTACCCTTATCAATTTTGCCCATGTGGCAAAAAGTGGTAAATTATTTTCTTTCGCTAACCTGATCACTTGCCTGGAGGGGGACATTACTGAACCATAAATACGATCCCAGTAGGCGTTCCATCGTATATAGTAGGTAGTATTATTGACATTACCAACAAAAGGTGTTGGAGTATTCAAATAACCCATCCAGGAATCCTGACACAGATCTTCTTCAATCTGATGCCCATTAATATTGAACAATAATCCTGAGAATGGAGAACCGACGAGGTTAAAGTCCTGCTTAAGCATCTCATCAGAAATCTGATAAGGATTCTGATTCTCAGTTACAAATTTATCCGTACATGATGCCAGAGCACCGAGGAATAGTAATACTATAATTAATTTTTTCATATCAAACATTTTTAAGATATTAGAAAGTGACCTTTAAGTTAAACCCGTAAGTCCTTGTGGCAGGCATACTAAATACCTCATTCGACTGCATATTATTAGCGGTACTCATTGATTGTTCCGGATCATACGGGGCTTTTTTATAGAAGAAAAATAAATTCCTGCCAATCAGTGATATCGAAGCTTGTTTAAGCGGCAAATTGAGTTTTTGCATATTCAGGTTATAGCCGATAACAAATTGAGCCAACCTGACATTAGTTCTTGAGAATACATAAGGTTCCATGATCCTGTTTCTGTCACCAACAGCACTATAATAAACCTCGGGATCAATTGATGTTACAGCAGTTGTTCCCTGAATTGCGTTAATTGGCATTGTAGGGCCGGCATCTCGGGCTTCACCAGTTCTTTTACTTACACCATAAGAATCAAGAAAAGCCTCCGTTTTTGAAAAAGCAACCCCGCCAAACTTACCGTTGATAAGGAAACTAACATAGAAGTCTTTAATGTTGATTGTATTATTCCATCCAGCAACATAATCAGGATTTACATTTCCAACTTTTTCCTGTTTGGCAGCTTTTGTAGGAACTCCTTTGGAATCCAGGATAATCTGACCAGCCGCATTTTTTGCAAACTTGTAAATCCACACATCCATAAAAGATCCGCCAGCTTTGATTATAGAAGCAAAACCTTCGTTATCACCACCCACCTGATAATCCGGGTTTGAAGCTATAAGCTCATCAATTTTATTTTTATTTTGCGACAAATTCAACGACGATTTCCAACTAACGTTGGTTGTTTTAACAGGTTCTACATCTAAAGTTAGTTCAAACCCTTTATTCGTTATTTTACCGGCATTTACATAATAACTTGTGTAACCTGAACCTGATGGCGCAGCTAAAGTCAGGAATTGATTCTTGCTTATATCATTATAATAAGTGAATTCCATTCCTGCTCTTCCATTGAAAAATCTCATTTCTGCTCCAAGTTCACTACTGGTTATCTCTTCAGGTAACAGATTGGTAAAAGGGACTTGTGTATTTCGGTTAATACCACCAATCCCGGAAGGGGTGCCAGTGCCACCAATACCATTCTGAGGATTTACCACGTTATATGGTACTTCATTGGCCGTTCGGGATATAGAACCCCTTAATTTAGCGAAGGAGATTACCTCAGGAAGTTTAATCATTTGACTTACAATTGCTGAAAGACCAACAGCAGGATATAGATAAGATTCATTCCCGGTAAGAGCAAGTGTAGAAGCCCAGTCGTTTCGTGCGGATACATCCAAAAAGATCATCTCTTTAAAGCCAATCTGAGCGTTGGCAAATGCTCCTTGTTTGATGATCTTGTTGATGCCCTGATTAAACATCACGTTATAGGGCATGTTCGAGAATGCAAAGAAGTTAGGGTACATCAAACTGGTCGTGCCATTTGCAACAGACATACCATCGTTAAACTTATCATGCTGATAACTGGCTCCCAAAAGGGCAGTTAAACTGAAATCGCCAGACTTACCATTGTAGCTCAATATTCCGTCGGTATAAATCCGTTTATCATTGACTTTAGAATAATTCCATGAACCGTTTGGACTAACACTAACTGAGTTTCCAGCAGCAGCATACCTGTAATCATTAACCTTATCGTTATAATCAATATTACCTCTGACATCAAATTTCAGGTTCTTCGTAATTTCCCACGATAACTTTAAACTTGCTATAGCGCGATAGGATGTATTCTCTTTCGGATTATTATAGAGTTCCCAGAAAGGATTGTTCTGTTTTTCCTCCGTGGAATACCAATTCATCTTGTTTAAATTCCTGTCCTTATCAAAAACCTGGTAGTTTGTTTTGTAGTCATCAAATTTTCTTTCACGCGAAAACAAATACAATCCGGTAAGCGGGTTATTATAGTAACCAGCGCCTGGGCGATTGTGTGTCACCTCACTTGAAAACATCACATTTGAACTGATTGTGACTTTATCATTAAATAACTTTGTTGACTGATTAAAAGCAAAGTTATTTTTATTGTACTTGTTGGTTGGTAAAACGCCGGTTGCAGAGACATTGGAATAGGAGAAATAGGTCGTGGTTTTGTCATTTCCGCCGCTGACGGAAATTGAATTCGTAAGATTTAACCCCTGCCGGAAGAAATCCTTGATATACGAACTTGGATAACTTCCCTTTGTCTTAGACCAGCTATAATCTGAACCGCCCACTGCGCCATAATTAAACTGAAATTCAGGCAAGCCTGATACAGTCTCCACCATCGTGCTGGAACTAATGTTCACACTTATTTTTCCAGCTTTACCTTTTCTGGTGGTGATGAGAACGACACCATTAGCACCCTGACTACCGTAAAGGATGGAAGCGTTTGCGCCCTTAAGAACGTTGATACTTTCAATATCATCGCTATTTAAGGCAGAAAGTCCATCACCTGCATCGGTTCCGCCATATGAGTCAGGTTGTCCTCCCTTGTTATTAACCATTGGGATACCGTCAATTACGTAAAGAGGCTCGCTGAGGCCTACAAGTGATTTGTTTCCTCTTAATACTGCTTTAGTGGAACCACCAGCTCCCGAACTGCTCGTTTTAATATCCAAACCAGCAGTTTTTCCACTAAGAGCATTCATAAAGTTTTGATCTCTTGCTTTCAACATTTCATCACCTGAAACCTGCTGAGAAGCATAAGTAAGCGTCTTCTTTTCGCGCTGAATACCTAAGGCTGTAACAACAACTTCATTAATTCCAAGGCTCTCAGCCTCCATTTTCACATTGATAACCGATCGGCCATTAACAACTTCCTCGACTGGTTTCATACCAACGAAAGAAAACTGTAAAACTGCACTGGAAGAACTCAAATTCAACGTGAATTTGCCGTTAATGTCGGTAGAGGTACCAATAGTTGTCCCTTTTTGGATTACAGAGACGCCTGGAATATTGTTTCCATCGGGATCTGAGATAGTCCCACTTACTTTCACCTGTGCCATTGCACTGGCAAACGAAGTAAAAAGTAAGATCAAAATAAAATACATTCGTTTCTTCATAATGATAAAAATTAGTTTAAAATTAACGAGTCTTCCTTTTATTTAAAAAACTCATAACAAAACTAAAAGGGTGCGATTAACAGAGCGATTAATTTAACGATTAATAACAATTAATAATTTGATATAGTGATGTTTTAAAAATATGGCACGCAAATGTTAAAATATGTATTAATTGCTTGTTTATAAGCATTATCAATAAGTCAAGGCAAATATCTAAGGTTATTTTGGATTTAATTTTACATTTTTTTTTAAAATTTCATGTCCCAAAAAGATATTAATAAAATTAAAATCCAAACCTGATTGCTTAAATTGAACTAAAAAAAATCCCGCAAAATTTAACTTTGCGGGATTTTCTATTTTTAATAGCAAGCCTGATAAAGGGCTTACTACAGCTAGTCTTATACTAATTTTTGCCTCAGCTTTTGTTCTTCAACCTGAGCGTCGATAACGGCAACAGTTACCATGTTCAGAATATCACGAACAGAACTTTCAACATTCAAAATATGAATTGGTTTGTTCAAGCCCATTTGTATTGGCCCGATTGTTTCGCTCATACCGATTTCGAGCATCAATTTATATGAGATATTAGCAGAACTAAGATTTGGGAATATCAATGTATTAACATTCATTCCGTCAATCTTCGAGAAAGGGTATTTCTCATGACGCAGGTCCTTATCCAGCGCAAAGTTGACTTGCATTTCGCCGTCAATCAGCATATCAGGATGGTTGGTGTGCAAAAACTTAATTGCATCATGTACCATCGCAGGACTGCCTGCCGTACGTTCGCCAAAGTTTGAATAGGAGAGCATTGCCATTACCGGATTTGTATTAAAGAGCAAGGCTGCTTCGTATGTCAGTTTTGCGACATCAATCAGTGTTTCTTTAGATGGGTGATTGTTGACCAGCGTATCCGCAAAAAAGAAAGTCCCCAGTTTGGTATTCACAATATTTAAACCGGCAATATGATTAAGGCCTTCGCGCATTCCAACAATTTCGATCGCCGGAATAATGGCATCTTCGTACTTTGTATAAACGCCGGTAATAAAAGCATCAGCATCACCAGCTTCTACCATCATCATCCCAAAGTAATTCCGATCGAACATCTTTTCGTAAGCTTCATCAAAAGTCATTCCTTCACGCTGACGTTTTTCAGTCAACAATTTGGCATATTTTTTTCGTCTGGAATTCTCCCTGTCGTGACGAAGATTTACTATTTCAATGCCTTCGAGTTCAATTTGATTTTTATTAATCAACTTTTCAATACGTTCTTCATTTCCGAGCAGTATTGGGATGCAGATTCCTTCGGATCTGGCCACTGAAGCAGCTTTCAGCATATTGACGTGATTCGCTTCAGCAAAAACTACACGCTTCGGATTTTCTTTTGCTTTTTCAGTCAGCCCACGAATCAGCTTATTGTCGAGCCCCATCCGTTGGCGTAATTCATCTTCATATTTAGCCCAGTCCGTGATCGGCTTACGGGCAATACCACTCTCCATAGCCGCTTTTGCTACTGCCGGTGCAACTGTCACCAATAATCTTGGATCGAGTGGTTTTGGAATAATATATTGAGATCCGAAACTCAGGTGGGAAGTATTATAGGCAGCTGTCACCACTTCAGGAACAGGTTTTTTGGCCAGTTCAGCAATTGCATGCACTGCCGCAACCTTCATTGCTTCGTTAATGCCAGTTGATCGTACATCCAAAGCACCCCGGAATATATAAGGAAAACCTAATACATTGTTGACCTGATTAGGATAGTCACTACGACCGGTCGCAAAAATAATATCAGGACGCGAAGCCATTGCGTCGGCATATGAAATTTCGGGATTTGGGTTGGCACAGGCAAATACGAGCGGATTTTCGGCCATGCTGCGAACCATATCCTGAGTAAGACAACCTTCGACTGAAAGCCCAAGGAATACATCGGAACCGGCAACTGCTTCGGCAAGCGTATTACATGGCAATGAGGTTGCAAAAGGAAGCTTGCGACTGTTCAGATCGGTGCGACGTGTTGAAATAACACCCTTACTGTCAACCATTACGATGTTCTCAAGTTTGGCGCCAAGAGCCATGTAAAGCGTAGTGCATGACGAAGCAGCAGCTCCGGCACCATTGACCACGATTTTAATGTCTTCGATTTTCTTACCGACCAGTTCAAGTGAATTGATTAATGCTGCTGATGAAATAATAGCTGTTCCATGCTGGTCATCGTGCATTAGCGGAATGTCTAAGGCTTCTTTCAGTTTTTCTTCGATTTCAAAGCATTCAGGAGCTTTAATATCTTCAAGATTAATCCCGCCGAAAGTGCAGGCAATTGCCTTGACAACTTCAATGAATTTTGCCGGATCTTTTTCGTTCACTTCAATATCGAATACATCGATATCGGCAAAAATCTTAAATAAAAGACCTTTCCCTTCCATTACCGGTTTTCCGGCAAGCGCACCAATATCACCCAAACCGAGAACGGCGGTTCCATTGGAGATAACTGCCACTAGGTTTCCTTTGGCAGTATAATCATATGCCAATTGCAGGTCTTTTTCAATTTCGAGGCAAGGGAATGCCACACCGGGGGAATACGCAAGCGCCAAATCACGCGCTGTACTGTATGGTTTTGTTGGTACAACCTGTATTTTTCCGGGTCTGCCATTTTTGTGGTAATTCAATGCATCGGTACGTAAAGCATCATTACGTTTAGAATTTTCCATAATTCAAATAATTTCGTTGTTTGTCGCTAATAATTTATTACAAGAGAAAGCTCTCCTCTAAAAAAATTTGGCAAACAAAAGTAGATTTAATTTCGAATCAAGAGCAGACAACCCGAAAAGTTTACAAATTGATAATATTGCGATCAGTTTTCCCAGCTTCTGTAAACCTTGCTGCCGTTTTCTTCGTCGTTGACAATCCGTAAATGGGTATCGATCTCTTGCTGCATCTCCTCAACATGCGAAATCACCCCAACAATCCGGTTCTCTTTCCTCAACGATTTAAGGGTTTCAAATACCACATCAAGCGATTCTTTATCGAGCGATCCAAATCCTTCATCCAAAAAGAAAAAATTCTGTGATGAGTCCGTAAAATGCTGTATACTATCAGCTAATGACAATGCCAATGATAATGCAGCTTGAAATGTCTGCCCACCAGACAGGGTCTTGACACTTCTCACCTTACCTCCATTCAAAAAATCTCGTACCTGAAAATTATTGTCCCCGGTGATTTCCAGACTCATTTTTTGACGGACCAACTTATAAAACCGGTCATTGGCCGCAAGACAAAGGTTCTGAAGGTGAACAGAAGAAACATAGTTCACAAACCCGCTCCCTTTAAACAATTGCTTCATAGTCTTAATATCCTCTGCCCGTAATTCAATATTTTCCAAAGACTTACGAATCTCCTTCTGTTGGTTCAGATCAAAGCTTAACTTACGGATTTCCCCCTCCGTTTTACCTTGTTCACGGTTTTTCTCAGCCTGAACTTCCTTCAGTTTTAGCACTTCGTCACTCAATTTCAGATGATCCTCCGCAAGGTAAGTACGATCGCCAATATCAGTTTTCAACAATTGTATTTGATTGACCGAAAATTGTAATTGCTGCCTGAAATCCTGAATCTTTTGTCTCTCTGATTCAATCTCCATATTCAGATTAAGAACTGTCTTAATCTGATCAGCCGAAGTATAAGCAGAAGCCAACAGCAATTGTTTAATCTGGTCATTGATAACAACCAGATTCTCATGCTCCTGTAATAAAATCAATTTATTTGCCTGCAACTTACCAGATGACTCCTTCTGTTTTTGCTGAATCTGTGTGATTGCCTCGCTCGTTTTCTGATATTGAGCTTCAATCGCGGTATATTTTTTTAATAAGCTTTCGGATGCATAATTAACATGATCTACAGATTGTTTCAAATAGGATTCGATCTCCGGAATTTCAATTTGCCGGGTTAATGTAGCAATCTCCGAAAGACAAATCGTCTGTTTCTCTTTGATCTGTTCGAGTGCAGCTTTATAACTTTCAAGCGTTCTTTGTTCCTTTTCGGAATCACTCCTTCCCTTTTCAATTTCGCTTTCAGTTGTTTTAATCGCCGTCAGCACCGATTCCGCCTCTTTCAACAATTCATTCACAACGTTCTCATCATTGAAATCGGGCCAAATGAAAAGTATTTGGTGTACATCTATTTTTGTCTGATTCTCTGATTGTTTCACCTTCAGTTTTTGCGTCGATTCGCTTTTAAGATGTAGCTGAGTTTCGATTTCACGCAAAGTGATCAGTACTTTCTCCAGCGATTCAATAGCTCTTTCATGGTTCAGTTTCGAAACACGCTCTAATTGCAACTCACGCGCCACATCTCCTCCAACCAAAACTTCAGGATGCGACAGCGAACCACAAAGTGGACATGGTTTTCCATCTTCCAGATTTGTGGCGTATTCCTCCAGTTTTGACCTGATTAACAAGTGTTCAATATTTTTATCAATTTCTGTTATCTGGTTCCTGATCTCTTTTACCTTGCCAATCAATAAATCCAAACAATCAGCGATCGCGACAGGTGATTCAGCCACATTTGTTACATTCTCAACGCTTAGCAGAAACCGGTCATTCAGCAAAGCAATATCCTTTTGCAAATTCAGAAGTTCTTCATTTGCTTCTCTGTCAATTGCCTGTAATGATTTTTTAATGGTAAACCACTTTTGAACTTTTGGCAGTTCAGTCAGATCCGGCAAACGCGATTTAAGCGTTTTCAGATTTTGCATCCAATGTTCCAGTGAAAGTTTAATCGTCTGAATTTTATCCGCCGAATCCTTGCAGGTTGCTTCACCGTTTTTAATCCGCCCGCTGTTGATCCGATTCTCGTCATTCAATTCAATGATCATACAAATCTTCTTTAATTCAGAGGCTTGCTGTTTCAGCAAATCCCGTTGTTCGTAATCGGTTTTAACTTTTGCAAAATCAATTTCGAGAATGGCTAATCTGGCTTCGCAATCCTTGAGTATTAAATCTTCATTTTCAATTGTTCGCTTCAATCGGTCCACTCCTTTTCCAACCTCATCCGAACGTTCAAAGTGATATTTAAAATTTTCGCGGCAATACTCGTATTCTTTCAACAGCTGCTCCAATTTCCGGACATCAACTTCTTTCGTTTGAAGTGATTCATGGGTATTTTGCTGTTCCTTCAACTTTACTGAAAGCTCCTTAAGTTGTTTCTGAGCAGCCTCTTCGAGCAGTTTCGATGTTAACTGCCTGGTCAACAACTCAATTTCGGCACGAATTGCTTCCAGCCGAAGCTGTGACTCCTCTAATTGCTCCGGTTTAACCTCGCCCAATTGCAGCAATTGTCCCTGAAGCATTTGCAGCTGTTGCGTATTTTTTGTTTCGAGCGCAACTGTCTTGTAATAAAGCTCAAACTTCTGGAGGTTAAACAACTCTTTCATCATCTGCGTCCGGTCTTTATTCCCCAACTGAAGGAACTCCTGAAACCTTCCCTGTGGGATGATGATGGTTCGTTTAAAATTTTCGTAACTCAGTCCGATAACCTGCTGTAATTGTTCAATTTCTATAGGTTCCCAGCTTTCATTCTGCTGTTTGTAAGCTGAACGATCGAGCGTCCTTACATCGTCAAACTTTCTACGGTTCCGCTTTCCCTTTACAACTGCACGAAAGATAGTGCTCTCTTTACCTACACTAAAATCGAACTCAATAAACAGCTCATCCGATTTCAGGTTCATCATATTGTAATTTCGGTTATCGCGTGCATTCATGCGCTCTGTTTCGCCATACAATGCATAAGTGATGGCGTCAAGGATTGATGACTTTCCACTGCCAACGGAACCAAAAATACCGAAAAGATGCGCCTCCGTAAGTTTCTGAAAATTGATTGTCTGTTTTTCCTGGTAAGAAAAAAGACCTTGTATCGTAAGTTTAATTGGAATCATATTTTCTTGTTTTACCACAGATTACTCAGATTCTCACAGATTCGGGAAAATTAATTTCTAATAATCTGTGTCTTTTTGTGCAATCTGTGGTGTCATCTTTTTAATTTAAATCTCTATTCTTCGCCCTCTTCTGCTAATACTTCTTTAAACAAGTCCAAAATCCGTTGATTAGGTTCCTGGCCTTTTTCGGATCTGAAATAGTCAGTGAATAGTTCGTCCATTCCTTTGCTTAGGTCGATTGTCTTTCGCAAATTCGCCCGATCATCATCGCCTCTTTTTACATCAGGGATAATTGAAATAATGCCGTTGTGAGCAGCATTCAGCAATTTCCGCTCTTCTGCGGTCAGATAGGTATCAGTACTCATCGTCAATTCGATAAGAGCTGATTGATGCGCTTGTAACCATTCAATGGCTTCTTCGACATTCTCAGCCCTTTTTCGCAACAACCGTTTCGCTTTTGTTAGCTCATGATTCGAAATAACAGGTGTTTTCCCAGGCTCAATCTCAAGCACTACGACATACTTTTTCTGGTCAGCCTCCGCAAAACTATAGGAGAGTGGACTACCGGCATAAATGACCGGACAAGGATTTATATCAATGGTTTGTTTCCGGTGCAAGTGCCCCAAAGCAACATACTGAATTTGAGGCGGAACATTTTCCGAATAGATCACTTGCGCTCCGCCGACATGCAGAATCGGCTTCTCATCTTCGGGTTCCTCCGGCAAAGCAGCACCCTTCCGGGCGAAAAAAAGATGGGAAATCAGAATATTAACCCCTTTGTTGTCACAATATTTCTTAGCAATTGACGACCATTTATCATTTAGCAATTTACGCAATTCCTCTTCCGAATCTTCGTGACCCAGGTAAGCTTTTAATCGAAATTCGTTGGCATATGGTGTCAATAAAATGCGCAGAGGAGCGGAACAACCGGGTAATAGAAGTTCCACAAAACCTTCTTCACTTTGAGTGACCATCAAACCAGCATCCAATTCAAATGGAGGGATAATAACGTTGGGATAACCGGCAAACAAAATTCCGCACTCGCGTGCAAGCGGATCGGGTGCTGCGATTCGGTCAGGAGAATCGTGATTACCAGCGATAGCAATTACAGCGCGCTTCCCGCTGTTCGCAAGACGTTTCAGGGTTTTATAAAACAGATCGACCGCATCGGCCGACGGATTGTAGGTATCGAAAAGGTCGCCGGATATAATCACTGCATCAACCTGTTCAGTCTCCGCAATCACGCAAATCTCGTTTAAAACTTCCTTTTGTTCGTCGAGTCTCAATAAGTTTTCCAATCGTTTACCCAGGTGCCAGTCGGAGGTGTGAAGTAGCTTCATCAGATTTAGATTATGATCATGCTATATTACATCAAAAAACCCAATTTTCAAATCTCACAGAAAAAATTTGGTAAAGTTGAAGCTACAAAGAGAATATCTGGCGGATTTTTCTGAAAATATCAAGGTTTGATTACCGGCTCTTTAACCGGGGAGAGCTGAAGATCATTTAAATTATCCTTTCCTAATTTTAGCAGGCGTTCCCGCTCAATGTCATCGCGTGATTTACTCGTAGTTACGAAATATACACCAGCAAAGATCAAAATCGCGGAAATTGGTTTGCTCCATGAAAAAATATCTTGCCCCCACATAATTGCAATAAACGAAGCGACAAGTGGTTGCAAGTAATTATACATTCCAATAGTCGTCGGACGTATTTGCTTCTGTGCAATTGGGATCAATAAATAGGTGATAAAGGTTGCCCCAACTAATAAGTAGAGATAGCTACTCCAGGCAACAGAGGTTCCGTCAGTAAAAATTCTTGCCGCAAACACATCTTTATAGCCAAACGGTAAAAACATAAGAGAAGAGAATAAAAACATCCATTTCATAATTGTAACAGAGCTATATCGCTTTGATATTCCACGTGTCAACACGAGAAAGAAGGCATACGAAAGGCTGCTGACCACACACAATAAGTCACCGATTATTGAAGCTTCGCGACCGGCAGCAGAAACTTCGGAGGTCAAAATCATTGATAAAACGCCCACCAAACCAATAATTACACCACCCGCTTTTTTAAATGTAATTGGCTCTTTCAGAATAAAAAACGAGATAATCATCGCAAGAATCGGAGTGATTGTAATCACGATAGATGCATTGGTTGCAGAAGTCATTTGCAAACCCGAAATAAACGCGGCCTGGTTGAGCCCAACACCTAAAAGTGATCCAAGAAAAAGGGTTCCCATGTCCTTTCGGGTTACCTTTTCTGATTTAAGGAACAACGAAAGCAACCAAAAAGCCATCGCTCCAAAGGCAAAACGGGAATAAGTTAAACCAAGCGGACTCATCCAGTCGGGCATCAGGTTCTTTGAAAGGGGAATATTCACTCCAAAAATCAATGAAGTAAATAACATGGCCACATGACCTCGTATTTTTTCTTTATTCATTATTCGATTCGCTATTTATCGCGGGTAATGGCAACTTCTTCAATAAAGGATTAATTCCGCAATTTGTTTTTCCAAAGAGTAATGAAACAAAATCTTGCGTCATTACCATTTGGGTAAGGTGCGACAAAGTTATTATAAACAAGGAATAAGTAGCTTTTAGTGATCGAATTAACCAGCTATCGCAGTAAGTATTAATCATTATTTAAGAAACAAAAAGGGATAAGCACTATACCTATCCCTTTCATTTAAAAACTATTCACTGACAAAAACCAGTTTGTCATCTTTTACATCGATTGCAACCGGATGACCGGCAGTGACTTTTCCTGCAAGAATATCCTTCGATAAATCGTTCAGTAAGTATTTTTGCATCATTCGTTTAACCGGACGCGCCCCAAACTGAGGATCGAAACCTGCTTCCGCAATCCAATCAACTGCAGCATCGGTAATCGTAGTCTCATAACCACTTTTCTTTAACCGCTCTGCAACCAGCGCAAACTGTAACCTTACAATTTGGTAGATCTCCTTGCGGGTTAATGGCGTAAACATGATAACGTCGTCGATCCGGTTCAAAAATTCGGGTCGGATTGTTTGTTTGAGCAATTCGAACAGTTCTG
>JAAFHB010000391.1 GCA_010906965.1 Mariniphaga sp.
GGAATCCATCTTTATTCGGGATATCCGATTTTTCGCCAACGTAGATTCCACCATAGATACAATGACCAAGATGCTCGGCAAACTGGCCATAAATGGCTTTATCAATTGTCGATCCCGGCTGATCGGTATGAACAACTATCTTATTCTGGGAATTTCCCGAAATCGATAAAAGGAGGAAAGGGATGATCATTAGGATCCCCATGCAATTCATTTTTCTCATTTTAGCTAGCTTTAAAAGTAATTTGTACTTATAAAAATCAAAAGTAATAAATACTACTTAGTATTTTGCAGACCTTTATCTAAATTCCGTCAAAATATTTCGGGTACTTACAAAACTTGTCATAATTCGATATCCCAAACACAAAAAAAGTATATTTTGCAGCGTTTTTAAAATTTAACAAAAAATCCTCATTGAATAGTTCAAACCTGTCGACAAAGCCATAAACCCCACCTATACAAAAAAATAGCTGCTATTTATTTTGTGGCAGACATATGTTGAATCAATAATCTACGCAATAACCATCCAAAGAACTCTGTACCTGTTACTCCTGACTTTGGGGAATGCCAGACAAGACGTCATTTGGTATTCTCAACTCACCGGATTTCATGTCGGTGAATGCTTTTAAAAAAATTGGAATCTTAGCAATTACCTTCCAAGCCTGAATGATGCTTTTAACAGAAATACATTGTAGGGTTTGTTTTCGAATAAATTTTTCATGTCGTCAGCAAGATTAAAGTTCCCGTTCGCAACCGATCGGTTTCGGTTTTGCGACCATACCAAATAGATTGTGGATCCTGGTCTGTATTCCCACCTTACAACCATATTCGACAAAAACTCTTTCACATTAAAATCGGGCTGATCGAAACTGTAGAGATTATTTCCTGCCTGATCCGAGATGAGGTATTGTTCTGTTGATTCATTATAAGCAAGCTCATTTCCGGTAAAATGGAGAAACCGATCAGTATAATTATCAGCTCTTCCGTTGGTGATTTTCTTGAATTCGGTGTATTTTCCGCTCGAAAGAAAGGGTTGTCCCCAATACTGGATACTTAAGTCCGGTGTAATATTGTAGTTCACCCGTAAGGACGCGCTGAACGTTTTCTGATGAATTCGGGCAAATACATAATCGGTCTTGTTATTAAAATCTTGTTGCGTAACATATTGAAGCTCATCTTCATTATCTGTATAACCCGGTGTCACCGTAATTTTAAGGCTCTTCGAAGGACGGTAACCTAATCCGACACTGAAACTAACCATTCGCTTTGAATTTTCGATATTACCTCTCATTGCCATAAACTCAGTTTCAGTGGTCAACTTCTTTTGTTCATTGGAAGCAATGGCAAGCCAGATATTTTTGCTACCCGGAAGTTTTATTGCCGGTCCACCCCTTAACTCAGTTGTCGAAAGGGCTTGTCCGTTAATATTTCCACCGAGATGAAAATACCAATAGTTTTTAAACTGGGTATGAGCATTGATATTTCCGCCGGGACCCGTTGATTCGCCTGCAAAATTCCACTCCGTCCACTGGTTAAAATTCAGGTTCATATTACGGAAGATCGAGAAAGGTTCAAAGATCCGGTAACCCACCCAAATAACTTCCAGAATATTATCAGCCTGACGCATATAACCCACATCATTCAACTCAAGTCCGGGAGATTTCCAGGCCGTAGCAGCCAGAAATTTTAGTTTGCCACCATACTTGGCAAGTACAACTTTGCCCCCCTGACCAGACAAACTTGTTCGCGTTGTATCGAATTTAAGATGAGTGGCATCGGGACGTTGAAATGCATGAATCCACGATTTCTGCGTATTTGTAATCGCTTCGGCACTTCCCTGTACCCTACTAAAATAGGTACTTAAATCGAATTCCCAGTCTTTGTTATGCCATTTGTGTATAAAATCAAATCCTCCGGTATAGGCAGCTTTATGCAGATAATTGAGCTGATCCTCCGCCAGGTTCCGGTTTACAGAAGTGGCCATACCCCCGATCATTGTATTTCCTTTATCGAGGTCTTTTTGCACACGTCCAATGGTATAATTGGTAAAAGGCTCAATCATTTCAGAGCGTTGAGTTCCATTGCTAATATGGGCAAACTCCTCGCCAGTCAAACTTTCAAGCAATCCAACCGACCAACCTTCTTTCGTTTTTCCCGTAATTTTAGCAGCACCCAAAATTTTTGTGAAATCAGGTTTATCGACATACTCATTTGAAGCTATTTCCGGACTGTAATGAGGACGGCGGCCAATCCTTCGGGAGTAAAACAAATTATCTGCTGCCAAGTCTCCATCTCCAAACATCAGTGGAAAGCTGAGAATATTCTTCCCTTCAATAAAAAAAGGTCTTTTTTCCTGAAAGAAAGTTTCATAAGAAGTCAGATTAACCTCCGAAGGGTCTGTCTCCACCTGTCCGAAATCGGGATTGATCGTAAAATCGAGCGTCAGATTATTTGTTATGCCCAGTTTCCCGTCAATTCCACCTGTCAATTGACTCTTTTTTCCTGACTGTTTGAAGGGATTATCCGCCTCTTTTTCATACTGGTCGGTGCGGGCAACGACATATGGTGTAATATCCGCTATTTTTCTGGACTTCAAATTCTTCAAACCTTTCAATTCACCATACTGTGAAACCCATCCTGAATTTTTCTTGGTTGCAGGTTGCCAAATACTTTTCTCCTGTTTCCTGAAAAGCATCCGTGCAACCTGTAAACCCCAGGTTTGTTCACCATTCCCCTCAAAGCGTAACTGAGTCAGCGGAATTCGCATCTCTGCGTACCAGCCCGACTGGTCACGGCTGGTTTTAACAAGCCAGATCGGGTCCCAGGTATTATCTTCGGTTTCACCATCATTGCTTATCATAAAATCATTTTTAATGCCTGCGGCATTTACCATAAACGAAAATGCAGTACGTTTATCAAAATAGGAATCAAACTGCACAACTAAAAAGTCACCATCCATTTCATCACGGCGGGAAAGTCTTTGAACAATACTGTCAGGATTCGTATCCCAGGCCTTAAAACCAACATAGATAAAATTCTCGTCAAGTAAAATCGCAAAATCTGTTTTTTGACCAGGGGCTTTCCCTTCAGACGGTTGGTATTGAATGAAGTCATCCTGCCAATTGGCTTTCAACCAGGCAGGATCGTTCAATTTGCCATCAATAAAAATACCAGTTGTATCGCATTCCGAGGCATAATATTTTTTCTTCGTTTGATTTTGGGCAATCAGTTGGTCCGCAATTACGGCAAAAATAAAGGTCAATAAAAAAAGTCCTGATCTCATTCATATAAGTTTTACAATTAAAGAGACGCCAAAAGATCAGTTTCGTTACACACTTCGGGAATTTTTCCGAAAAAAAACTAAAAGTTGCTACAGATAAAAATTGTTCGCAAAGAATGATTTCTTTTGCAGGAATTAGAAAGGTATGACTTGCCAAATTTTAAGTAGTTTTTTTAATCTCACTAACTAATTGTGCTAATTTATTAGCTTGTAATATGTCGATGCAAAAATTTAAAGACGATCATGATGCGATGCTACAACTGGCAGAGGGCAATCTTGACGCATATCGTTTTTTATTTGACCATCATT